>JBEDKT010000220.1:0-4599 GCA_041172025.1 Bacteroidota bacterium | reverse complement strand
GTAAGTACTTGGGCAGTGGCTGCGGCGTCTCCCCAAGCTCGATGCCTCCCTTCTATCCGAATACCTAAATCCCTTGTTAAAGAACCTAGCCCATACCTTTCTAGCCCAGGAAAGACTTTCTTGCTTAATTTAATGGTGCATAATTTGGGTGCTGTCCATTGAAAACCTGCTTTGCCTAGCATATAATGCACAAAGGAATAGTCGAAACTTACATTATGGGCAACAAAAATTCTATCCTTTAGTAAATTAAAAATCATAGGGGCTACTTCCTCAAACAAAGGAGCTTCGGCAACCATTTCGTCACTAATCCCGGTCATATTTATAATGAATGGGGGGATTTTTTGCATCGGATTAACTAAAGTGACATATTTACCCGTCACTTCTATCCCATTATGAATTACAATAGCAATTTCGGTTATGCCATGGGTATGTGGCATACCTCCTGTTGTTTCAATATCTACGATTGCAAATTCCATTAGTGCCCTAAGTTCGGAATTTTATACCGGTTTTTACCTTTTAATGTAACATTTTGAATGAAATAGCGTTAATAAACAAACAGATAGCCAAAAATTAGCAATGCGCATAGGATTAATACTACTTACTGGACTCACCCTAGTTTCGTTAGGCGCTTGTAAAAGAGCCGAACATGAAGCTACTATAGCGCTGCGAAAAGCTTGTGGCAACTTAGTGGAGAAAATACAAGCACCCACAATAACTATCCCTAAGGCCAGCAAGACTAGCCCTGCAGCAACATCTACTATCGAAGCGGCAGACCAAGGACCTCGAAATATTTGGGAAGCTGCCGAATCGGCAAGAACTTGGTAAGCTCTAGCTGCTTTTCCTTATTTTTGTGGCTCAATTTAGGAAAAGAACAACCCCATGGAATTAAGCAAAAATTATATACCAGGCGAAGTAGAGACTAAGTGGTATGCCCACTGGATTAAAAACGGCTATTTTCACAGCACTCCAAACGAGAAAAAAGCATACACAGTAGTAATACCTCCTCCTAATGTGACGGGCGTATTGCACATGGGTCATTGTTTAAATAATACTATTCAGGATATATTAGTGCGACGTGCACGCATGCAAGGTTTTAATCCTTGCTGGGTACCTGGCACCGACCATGCTTCCATTGCAACTGAGGCTAAAGTAGTTGCTATGTTAAGGGAAAGAGGTATTTCAAAATCTAGTTTAACACGCGATGAATTCTTGGCTTATGCTTGGGAATGGAAAGAAAAATATGGCGGAATAATACTACAGCAGTTAAGAAAGATGGGTTGTAGTTTAGACTGGGAACGTACTTCATTTACCATGGACCCTGACTATTACGAAACAGTTATAAAAGTATTTGTTGACCTACATAACAAAGGAAAAATATACCGTGGAAAAAGGATGATTAATTGGGACGTGCGTGCTAAAACTGCGTTGAGCGATGAAGAAGTAATACATAAGGAAGTAAATGGAAAAATGTATTATATAAAATACCGATTAGATGTAGAAAACGAAGAATATATAACTATTGCAACGGTTCGTCCTGAAACTATTTTTGGTGATACTGCAATATGTGTGCACCCAGAAGATGCACGCTATAAGCACTTGGTAGGAAAATTTGCGTTCATTCCAATGACTAATAAACTCATCCCTATTATTACGGACGACTATATTGAAATGGATTTTGGAACAGGTGCATTAAAAGTGACACCAGCGCATGACATGAACGATTTTCAATTAGGGCAGAAACATAATTTGGAAGTGGTAGATATCATGAATGACGATGGTACTATTTCCGATGCGTCTCCTATGTATGTTGGACAAGATAGAATTGATGTTAGAAAACTAATTATACCAGATTTAGAAGCTGCGGGAAATTTAGTAAAAATAGAAGACTATGTGCACCAAGTTGGATTTAGTGAAAGGACTGACGCCATTGTTGAACCACGCCTAAGTTTACAGTGGTGGGTTGATATGAAGCAATTAGCTACTCCTGCATTAGAAGCGGTAATGAGTGATGAAATAAAGTTTCACCCTGCGAAGTTTAAGAATGTGTATAGGCATTGGATGGACAATATCAAAGACTGGTGTATTAGCCGCCAATTGTGGTGGGGACATAGAATACCAGCTTGGTATGATGCAGAAGGAAATGTATATGTTGAAACTAGTTTAGAAAAAGTATACGAAACCTACCCAGAAACAAAGGGGAAAAACTTACATCAGGATTCAGATTGCTTGGACACATGGTTTAGTAGCTGGTTATGGCCAATAGAAGTATTTAAAGGGATGTCAAATCCTGGCAATGCCGAAATTAACTACTACTATCCTACTAGCACATTGGTTACAGCACCAGAAATTATTTTCTTTTGGGTAGCGCGTATGATAATGGCTGGCGAAGAATATATGGGCAAGATCCCTTTTAAAGATGTTTACTTCACAGGTATAGTGCGTGACAAGCAAGGGAAGAAAATGAGTAAGAGTTTAGGGAACTCACCCGACCTTAGGGTTAATTGACCAGTATGGAGCTGATGCAGTTCGTTTTGGTATTATGATTGCATCACCCGCAGGAAACGATTTATTATTTGACGAATCAACTATAGAACAAGGAAAAAACTTTAACAACAAACTTTGGAATGCTACTAAGTTGTTGAAAATGTGGGAAGCAAGAATTGAAGATACTGCTGTACCTGAAGACGCTGCATTTGCGATGGACTGGTTCCAAGCTAAATTAAGCAGTACACAAAATACTGTTGACGAATTATTAAAAGAATTCCGATTAAGCGAAGCCTTGAAAGTAATATACAGCCTAATATGGGATGACTATTGTAGCTGGTATTTAGAATGGATCAAGCCAGGGTTTGAGCAGCCAATGAATAAAAAAGTGTACGATAGCACTATTGAATATTACGATGCCTTATTGCAGTTATTACACCCTTTCATGCCATTTATCACAGAAGAAATACATCATGCATTAAAAACACAAAGTGAAGATATTTGCGTGAAATTGTATGCCCCAAAAACAACTGTAAACGAACAAGTATTGAAAGCGGGAGAGTTGCTACAAAACGTAATTTCTACCTTACGTGATGCCCGAAATAAAAACCAAATCAAACCAAAGGATGCGATTGAATTATTTATTCAAACCGAACATAACGCACCTTATCAAACCATCCAAAATATTTTAGCAAAACAAATTAATGCTGCTGGAATTCAATATACTACTACTTCAATTGGGTCTTCCATAGTTGTTGCTTTGGAAAAGGACAAGTTTTACTTGGTTGCCAACCAGGCAATTGACACGGTAAGTTTAAAAGAAAATTTATTAAAGGACTTAGCACATCAACAAGGATTCTTGTTAAGCGTCGATAAAAAATTAGGTAACGAGAAATTTGTGCAGAATGCGAAACCTGAAGTATTAGCTGTTGAGCAAAAGAAGAAAGCTGATGCAATTGCAAGGATTCAAACTATTGAAGAAAGTTTAGCGCAACTATAAAATGAGCGAGATAACAATAAGACTGGCAACCCTTGACGACCGTGCATTAATACGTTCTGTTTCGGAGCGCACCTGGCCAAGCACTTATGGCCATATTATTTCGCAGGAGCAAATTAATTTTATGTTGGACTGGATGTACAGCGATACATCACTTGCTGAACAATTCGAAAAAGGACATTCGTTTTATATTGCCACCCTAAATGGCTCCGATATTGGATTTTGTTCGGTAAGTGCCGAAGAAGGTCAATCCTACAAGCTAAATAAGCTTTATGTATTACCTATCGCACAAGGAACTGGCAGCGGCATAGCATTATTAAAAAAAGCTATTGAAGTAGCTAAATCCGAAAGAGCTACTTCCCTATTCTTGCAAGTAAATAAACATAATAACGCCTACACCTTCTACCTGAAAAATGGTTTTGTAAAAGAACAGGAATTTAAATTTGATATTGGAAATGGTTTTTATATGGACGACTATGTGATGCGATTGGCATTCTAAACCATCACATGCGTTTGTTTCACCACGCCCATTATAAATACACTTTGCACCTGGCCAATATTTTCGGCTTGACTTAATTTGTTCACGTGAAAATTATAATAGCTATTCATGTCTTCTGCAACAATTTTTAACATGAAATCGAATTCTCCCGAAATACTATAACACTCCACTACTTCTGGTAATTCGTTTATGAGTTTAATAAATTGCGTACCCGATTTTTTGCTGTGCTGGTTTAAGGAAACATAACAAATAACCATTAAGCCCTTGCGTACTTTTGCGCCATCAATTAAAGTGGCATATTGTTTAATCACTCCAGTCGCTTCTAACCTTTTAATACGTTCATGCACTGGCGTTGTACTCAATTGAACAGCTTCGGCAATTTCTTTTACACTCATGCGCGCATTGGTCTGCAGCAGTCTTAAAATGGCTAAATCCTTCGCATCCACAGGAACCGAATTTGTGGCAATAGCCGAATCTTCTAATGTGGGATTGTTTTTCATACTAAAAAAGCATTTATATCAATAAAAATACCTAATAATAGCTGAATTCACTAAATTTTAGATATATTTTATTATTTTATCCTACAAAACTACCTTTACACCCTAAATAACAAAATATG
>JBEDKT010000219.1:0-8233 GCA_041172025.1 Bacteroidota bacterium | reverse complement strand
CTGTATATTTATTATGGTAGTTTCTGATTCTTTTATTATTCGTAATTACTTGTAAATCAATTATTTGTTTCAATAATAATCAAAAATGCGCATATGTTCAATCAGCATAAGGACGAAGAGGGAGGGGACATAATAGAATTAATGCAGCGATTTCACAATCTGAAGCATGGGCGTGCGAACGCCTATATTGAGGAGGATGACTTTGAAAGGATCATTGAGCACCTAGACGAGCGGGATGAAATAAATGAAGCACTCGAAGCGGCCAATATGGCTTTGGAGCAATATCCGTTTTCTGCTTTACTGATGATAAAAAAAGCCGACTTATTACTTGCTACTAGAAAATACCAAGACGCGTTAGACTTATTGGACACCGCTTCCTTATACGACCACAAGGACATGAACTTGTTCATTTTAAAAACAGATGCTTTCTTAGCACTCGACCAGCCCGAACACGCAATAGAAATGTTACAAGAGGCATTGCATTTATTTGCAGGAGCAGAACGCACCGAAGTATTATTTGAATTAGCGGACGTATATGACGACCATGAAGCATTTGATAAAGTGTTTGATTGTCTAAAATTAATATTGGAAGAAGACCCAACCAATGAAGAGGCCTTATATAAAATCTGTTTCTGGACTGATTTTAACGGACGGAATGAAGAAAGTATTCGGTTACATGAAACAATAATTGATAAAGAACCTTATTGCGCATTGGCGTGGTTTAATTTAGCTGCAGCCTACCAGGGGCTTAAGTTACACGAGAAAGCCATTGATGCTTATCAGTATGCAATTGTGATAGACGAAAAATTTGATTACGCATATCGTAATATGGGAGATGCGTATTTGAGACTAAGAAAATATAAAGAAGCAATTGAAGCTTTGGAAAAAGTGCTGGAACTGTCCAGGCCTGAGGAAGTGATTTATGAAGCAATTGGTCATTGTTATCACAGAATGAAAAATTTTGCACAAGCAAGATTTCATTATAAAAAAGCAGCCCATTTAAATCCAGATGATAGTAGACTATACCAAAAGATGGCAGCAACTTATATGCAAGAAAGCCAATGGGAATTAGCTATTAAACAATTGGAACATGCTATTGCTATTAATAAGCACATCAATGAATACAATATTTTGATGGGGGAATGCTACATGAACATAGACCAGTTTAAAGAAGCGGCTGCGTTTTTTAGTTTGGTAGTTAAAAATAAACCTAAACAAATTGCAGGTTGGGAATACCTTATAAAATGCTTGGTCGAAAACAATCAATTGGACATGGCGCTCGAACAAACCGAATTGGCTTATATGTCCACACACGGAAAAGTGATTTTCGTGTTTTACCGAAGTGCCATTCTTTTTATGATGAATAAGCAATCCGAAGGCCTACTGCAATTAGAAATGGCTTTATCAAAATCGGCAAAAATGTTAAAGAAGTTTATCAAATTCTACCCCGAAATAATGCAAGATGTTAAAGTTGTTGAATTAATAGGCCAATATAAGAAGGGTAAAAAATCTTAATGTTTTTAAATTACCTTTGCCGCATACAATCAATTAGTTATGATGAATTTTAATTTAACACAAATACCAGAAAGAACCCCTAAGCCTAGAATGAATGGACTAACCATGGTGATGGATAAAGGGTTGAGTTTAGGAGAAGCTAAGAATTTTTTAAGTGTTTCAGAAGGGCATACCGATATTGTAAAATTAGGATTCGGTACTTCCTTTGTTACTCCAAATTTGAGAGACAAAATTGAATTATACCAAGCGCATAACATACCAGTATACTTTGGCGGTACCTTATTCGAAGCGTTTATAATTAGAAATCAATTCGACGATTATCTATCAATGTGTAAGGACTATAAAATTGATATGATTGAAGTAAGTGATGGTTCAATTGAAATACCACATACTGAAAAGTGTGGTTATATTGAAAAAATTTCCAAATTTGCAACTGTGTTAAGTGAAGTGGGTAGCAAGGATGCGGAGCATATTATTCCTCCGTATAAGTGGATTGAATTAATGAGTGCAGAATTAAATGCTGGATCAACTTATGTAATTGCAGAAGCTAGAGAAGCCGGAAATGTTGGTATTTACAGAGGTTCGGGTGAAGTTAGAGAAGGATTGGTGCAAGAGATATTAACAAAAATTCCTGCTGAAAAAATATTGTGGGAAGCACCACAAAAAGCACAACAACTTTATTTTCTTGAACTAATTGGTTGTAATGTTAACTTAGGAAATATTGCACCTACTGAAGTAATTCCATTGGAAGCAATGAGAATTGGATTAAGAGGAGACACTTTTCATTTATATTTAAATAAATAAACTTGCGCAAGTTTGGACTAATTGGATATCCTTTATCACACTCTTTTTCACAAGGCTTTTTTACTGAAAAATTCTTGCAAGAAAATATAACTGATGCTGTTTATCAAAACTATCCAATAGAAGATATAGCTAGCTGTAAATTGCTATGGGCCGAAAATGCTGAACTACAAGGCTTGAACGTAACTATCCCTCACAAAAAATCAGTTATCCCGTTTTTGGACAAGCCTTCAAGCGTAGTGCAAGCAATACAAGCGTGTAATTGTATTCGTAAGTTTAACGGGTCCTATTATGGGTACAATACCGACGTAATTGGCTTTGAAAAATCATTATTACCCTTTCTTAAACCCCACCACACTAAAGCCCTGGTTTTAGGTACTGGAGGCGCTTCCGCAGCAGTAGTTTGGGTATTAAATAAGCTAAACATAAAATACCTAATTGTATCACGAACAATTAGTGACAATACTGTTAACTACCAGCAGCTCACTAAAGACATTGTAGGGGAGTATCCGCTCATTATAAATACTAGTCCAGTAGGTATGTATCCAAATTTAGATCAGGCTCCTCAAATACCTTATGAAGCCATTAATGACAAGCATCATTTATATGATTTAATATACAATCCTGCAGAAACGGAATTCTTAAAAAAGGGAGCAGCTAAAGGAGCAAGTACGCAAAATGGACTAGCTATGTTGCATATCCAAGCCGAAGAAAGTTGGAAAATATGGAATGCCCCAACTCCAATATTTCAATAACTACCAATTATTTATTGCGCAGAAAATCAAACAATTTAGTCACAGCTTTTTGACGGTGGCTAAAGGAATTTTTCTCAGTCATTGTCATTTCTGCAAAGCTTTTATTTGCTCCGTCAGGGATAAAAATAGGGTCATAGCCAAAGCCCTTTGCACCATGCATTTTATTTGTGATGTGCCCTTTGCAAATACCTTCAAAAAAATATTCCTTCTTGTCCCATATCAAACAAATTACTGTCCTAAACTGGGCATTTCTATTTTCAATATTTGTTAATTCCAACAACACTTTATCAATATTTGCCTGAAAGTCACGATGCTCGCCTGCATACCTTGCACTCTGCACGCCCGGTGCTCCATTTAATGCTTCAATTTCTAACCCGGTATCCTCGCTAAAACAATTTTGCTTTGTCATTTCAAAAATGGTCCTAGCTTTTTCGGAAGCATTGTCCTGAAGGCTATCATGGGGTTCGGGAATATCAATATCAATGCCAGCTTCTTTTAACGGGATTACTTTAAAATCGGCCCCAACTAGTGATTGAATTTCTTCCACTTTATGGGCATTATTCGTTGCGAAAATTAAAGTATACATAAATAAAGTATAGTAGGTTAATTAAAAAAGGGACCCAAAGTATCATTCCAAATTATAATTGAAAAAGCTGTTTTAATGCTGTCCATAATTTAGATTTTTCCATTTTAGCATTTTGCTCGGGACCTTGCATACTAGCTAAACTATTGCTAAATAATAAATGCGTTTCCCCTAATATAATTTGCTTATACAAGGTGGTAGGTAGTTTAATTTTTAGTTGTGCACTTGTCACTTCAAATGAAATTACTAAAACAGAAGGGAGTGTTGCTAAAAGGTCTTGCAAGCTAAATGGTTGCTTTGCTAAATTTACTAATGCAACATCGGCAAGTGTTAATTTGCAAGCGTTTAATATAGACGACAATAAGCCTAAATCTGTTTCATTTAAGTGAACAGCATTTTCGTCGTTCACAATAATCATTATTTTCTTAAGGTGATCCCCTAAGTATTTTAAAGGAGCAGCTGGCGCGACAGGTTTTTGCTCATTTATTTTTTCGTTCATGGGGGTAGTTGCAATAGCAACTTCTCCTGCCAAAGTGTGCATCACTTTTTCTGGATCTTCTGGTGCCTTTATTTCCTTTTCAGGCAAGACCAAACTATCTTTGTATAAAGAGACCAATACGGCTGCTGGTAATATTGTACTTTCTGCTTTCATTCGGTTGGAAAATTAATCGAATTGATTGAATAAGAAAAATAACAATTGTAAGTTTTCCTTTTTTTCGTTTCTTTGTAATTCATTCCGTCTTAAAATATAACAACATGAGCGCGCAAAAAATCCCTGTTATTGAAATCCCTAAAGGAGAGTTGAAAAAACTTGATCCAGCTAATTTTTCTTTTGGAAAGAGTTTTACTAATTATATGTTGGAAGCCGATTATATCGACGGGGAGTGGAAAAATCCTGTAATTAAAAAATTTGCACCTTTATCGCTTGACCCATCTTCTGCCGTCTTGCATTATGGACAAACAATATTTGAAGGAATAAAGGCTTTCAAGAACCATAAAGGGGAAGTGGCAATATTTAGACCCGATCAAAATTTTATTCGTTTTAATCTTTCTGCAGAACGTATGCAAATGCCATCGGTTCCATCATGGTTATTTATGGATGGGATGAAACAATTAGTTTCTTTAGATAAGGAGTGGATACCAGACGCGCCAGATTCTTCAATGTATATTCGTCCATTTATGATTGCGACCGATCCTTTCTTAGGAGTACGTCCATCGCAAACATATAAGTTCATGATTATTCTTGGACCTGCCGGACCTTATTACGCATCAGCAATGAAAATTTTTATAGAACAAAAATACACACGTGCAACTCCTGGTGGTGTTGGTTTTGCTAAGAATGGAGGAAATTATGGTGCGAGTTTATATCCAGTTTCATTGGCTCAACAAAAAGGCTTCGATCAAGTTTTATGGACAGATGCCATTGAGCATAAATATGTGGAAGAAGTGGGTATGATGAATGTAATGTTTGTGATTGATGGAAAAGTAATAACACCAAGTGTAGAAAGAGGAACTGTGTTAAAAGGGGTGACAAGAGATTCTTCCATTATTTTATTGAGAGAAATGGGGTATGAGGTGGAGGAGCGAAATTTATCCGTTTCTGAAATTGTGGAGGCACACAAAAAAGGCTTGTTCCAGGAAGTTTTTGGGGTAGGTACTGCAGCAGTGGTTTCCTATATTTCCCAATTAGCACATGGGGACTATGTGATGGATTTTGATGTAAATGCACTAAAAGTTGCACCAGCACTTAAAAAACACTTGGATGATATTCGAATGGGAAATATTGTGGATAAACATGGCTGGCTACTTCATATTTAGTTAAATAGCTGTAAATCAGCGTATTGACTTTATAAAACACATCATTTCTCTGTGTTTTAAAGAAGAAAATGTCTAGTTTGTTTATTTTTTTAAAAATTAGCAAATAAACATTTTGGTATTTCGTTAACGAACATTACCTTTGCCGTCCGAATTTTTTATAAACCGAATTGAACAAAACAGCATAATTAATGCCTACTATACAACAATTAGTTAGAAAGGGCCGTGAGATCATCAGGGCTAAGAGTAAATCAAGAGCTTTGGATGCATGTCCTCAACGCCGTGGTGTTTGTACGAGAGTATACACAACAACTCCAAAAAAGCCAAACTCAGCGTTACGTAAAGTAGCTAAAGTGCGTTTGACTAATAAAATCGAAGTCATTGCTTACATCCCAGGTGAAGGTCATAACTTACAAGAACACAGTATCGTTTTAATACGTGGTGGTCGTGTGAAGGATTTACCAGGTGTACGTTATCACATCGTTCGTGGTAGTTTAGACACTGCAGGTGTTAAAGACCGTAAGCAGTCTCGTTCTAAATACGGTACTAAGAGAGAAAAAGCAAAAAAATAATCCAGTAACAACTAACTAATATTAGACATGCGTAAAGCACAACCTAAAAAAATCCCATTAGCACCAGATCCTCGTTTCAACGATGTTCAGGTTACTCGTTTTGTTAACAACATCATGTTGGATGGCAAAAAAAGTACAGCATTAACAATATTTTACGATGCTTTGGAAAAAGTAAGCAAATTCACTAGCGAAGACGGATACGAAATGTGGAAGAAAGCAGTAGTGAATGTAACTCCAGCTGTTGAAGTACGTAGCCGCCGTATTGGTGGTGCTACTTTCCAGATTCCTGCTGAAGTGCGTGCCGATCGTAAAATTTCTCTAAGCATGAAATGGTTAGTGCGTTTTAGCCGTGAGCGTAACGGTAAGACTATGGCTGACAAATTAGCGAATGAAATCATCGCAGCTACAAAAGGCGAAGGTGGAGCATTCAAAAAGAAAGAAGATACACACCGTATGGCTGAGGCGAACAAAGCGTTCTCTCACTTTAAAGTGTAAGCTCCTCAAAAAGCGTAAATTAACCCTAAAGGTTATTAAGAATATAAGACCTCAGCATTCATTTGTTGGGGTTTTTTGTTGCCCTTTACTGAGCTTGTAGGGGAGAAGCAAGAATTATTAGCAGACTTTAAGAAAAATAATTCGAGAATGGTCCTTTCAATTACTAATATCATTAACTTTGCGCCTCGGAAAAATGCATTTAAGATCAGCAATTTTCCAGCGAATTTAAAAAATAAACAACCCTTTTATGGCGGACTTGAAACTACAAAGAAACTTTGGTATTGCTGCGCACATTGATGCGGGTAAGACTACTACCACTGAGCGTATCTTACGTTATACTGGTATGATTCACAAAATTGGTGAAGTACATGACGGTGGTGCTACCACTGACTGGATGGAGCAAGAGAAAGAAAGAGGTATCACAATTACTTCTGCAGCTGTAAGTTGTCAGTGGCAATTCCCAACAACATTGGGTAAAAAAGATGAGCACACAAAAGATTATTATTTCAATATCATCGATACTCCAGGTCACGTTGACTTTACCGTAGAGGTAGAGCGTTCAATGCGTGTATTGGATGGTTTGATTGCTTTGTTTTCAGCAGTTGATGGTGTTGAACCACAATCAGAAACAGTATGGCGTCAAGCGAATCGTTACAAGGTTCCACGTATTGGTTTCGTAAATAAAATGGACCGTGCTGGTGCAGATTTCTTAATGGTAGTTACTCAAGTAAGAGAAATGTTGGGTGCGAAAGCAGTTCCATTACAATTACCAATTGGTGCAGAAGACGGTTTCAAAGGAGTAGTTGATTTAATTAAAATGAAAGGAATTATTTGGGATGATGCAACAGAAGGAATGACTTATTCTGAGATCCCTGTTCCTGCAGATATGAAAGAAGATGTTGATTTTTGGAGAGCTCAATTAATTGAAGCCGTTGCAGAATACGACGATAAATTAATGGAAAAATTCTTCGAAAATCCAGATTCAATTTCTGAAGATGAAGTACATGAAGCAATTCGTAAAGCTTGTATCGATTTAAGTATTGTTCCAATGATGTGTGGTTCTTCTTTCAAAAACAAAGGAGTACAAACAGCATTAGATGCAGTATGTCGTTACTTGCCTTCACCAGTTGACGTTGACGATACAGAAGGAACTGATCCTGATACAGGAGAAAAAGTTTACCGTAAACCAAATGCAAAAGAACCATTTGCTGCATTGGCTTTCAAAATTATGACAGATCCTTTCGTAGGACGTTTAGCGTTCTTCAGATGTTATTCTGGTCACTTAGATGCAGGTTCTTATGTAAAGAATATGCGTAGTGGAAAGAACGAGCGTATTTCTCGTATCATGAAAATGTTTGCAAACAAACAAAACCCAATCGACTTTATCGAAGCAGGTGATATCGCAGCAGCGGTTGGATTTAAAGAAATTAAAACTGGAGATACATTGTGTGATGAAAATCATCCAATTGTATTAGAGAATATGTTTATTCCAGAACCCGTTATCTCTGTAGCAGTGGAGCCTAAGACGCAAGCTGACGTTGATAAAATGGGTATGGCGATTGCTAAATTAGTAGAGGAAGATCCTACTTTGCGTGTTAAAACAGACGAAGATACTGGTCAAACGATTTTATCAGGAATGGGTGAATTACACTTAGAGATTATTGTAGATCGTATGCGTCGTGAGTTTAAGGTAGAAA
>JBEDKT010000218.1:0-2873 GCA_041172025.1 Bacteroidota bacterium | reverse complement strand
AAATTGAATCGGTCACCATTCTATTTATCTCCTCAGGCATTGACATATCACCCGACCTAATTCCAGCCTCCACATGAACCGTATCGATGCCTAATTTTTTGGCGGTTATAGTGCAAGCCATGGTGGAAGTAACATCCCCAACCACTAACACCACATCAGGCCTAAAGGCTTGTAATTCTTTTTCGAATTTAACCATAATAGCAGCAGTTTGCTCTGCCTGGGAACCACCTCCACATTCTAAATTATTATTAGGCTTAGGTATTCCCAATTGATCAAAGAAATCGTTACTCATTTTTTGATCGTAGTGCTGCCCTGTGTGCACTAGCCTAAAATTGATATTATTACCCAGTGTTTGTGCTGAATTAATTGCTTTAATGATTGGGGCAATTTTCATAAAATTAGGCCTTGCACCAGCTACGATAGTAATTTGCATATGTAAGTGTTTGGTAGTATAAAGAAATTAGTCAGTTGATAATAAAGGTTTCTGAAGTTTTTTATCAAATGAATAAATTTGATTTTTAAACAGCTGATAGGTGTCCTTTCCTTGGGTCATTAGTTCAGAATCAGGTGCGGTATTAGGTATTTGGGAAAGATACTGTTCCACCTTTTCCGTTGTCAAATTAGGTTCATGCCAGGTTAACCCTTTTGCTATTAATAACCTATCCACATCTAATAATTCTTCCTGGTATACTGAAATTGTTGGTATACCAAGCATTGCTATTTCTCTTGTCATTGACCCTCCTGCACCAATAAACAAGGTACATTGTGAAGCGACCTGTTCAAAACTAAGGGGCTTAACTGGCACGTTGATATTCGAAAAAATTGGATTGTTGTAATGCATAAGCTGGTCCTGATTTCTCGTTAACACTGTTATCGTATACTTGGCTTGTAACGCAATTATGATATCATCTAAAAAATTCAATTTGCCATTGTAATATTGTGCAGTTTGCGGTTCAGTCCTTATGAAAATGTTTACGTTAGAAGGGGGGTTCAACTTGCGTTGCTCCATTATGTATTCGTTTTTAATCCAAAGAAATATGCCTTCTTTTAAACCCGGATATCGCACTAGTTTATTTGAAGCAATTGCCCATTTAAATTTATTTATAGACATATTTTCAGGCAATAGTATTTTTGTTGCAAATAAGAAGCTAGGAATATTACCTATAGCATGTTCATTGTCATTTGTGTAAATAGAAGGTATACCAACTAGCCAAGAAGCTAAAGCAGAGTGATATGAACTTTGAGAGATGGCTAGGTCAGGTTTATTCAATTTTAAATACTTCACCAATTGAATTACTCGAATAGGGTAACCAGCTATTTTTTTTAAAATATTTTTACCGTAATGTTTACCAACCACAGTATGATTTAATCCTTTTTGTTCCAATAAAGCAACTGTGTTCGCAAGAGGCCTAGAAGTAATAATTACTTCATGTCCGTCCGATTCTAATTCCCTAATTAAATCGTAAAACATATTAATATGTGGAGAATTAGAAAGTTCAAACCAAATTCGCATAAAATTAATTTAAAGATTAAGAGAAAAAAACTAAGGTGAAAGGTTTACAACATGTCTATGCTTGGCATTAGAGGAAGTAAGAAAAGGTGTATTGAAATAAAATTCATACTCATGAAATTTTAAATGGCTCTTAATTTCGTTAATTATTTTATCGTAGTAACTCATATCACTAATACTGCCATCTGTATTTATATACACATTCAACCTTCGTTTATCAAAAGTAATCTGGTACTGTGTTATGGTATTTTCAGGCCTAAATAATATTTGAAAAAAGGCACAATGAATAGTATTATTATTGGTGTCTATAATAAGGTCGCCAGAACGGCCCAAAATATTTGTTAAAACAGGGAAGTTTCGCTTACAGGTACAAGTAACCGTATCAGAAAATTCGACAATATCGCCAGTATTGTATTTTATCATTGGGAAACCCTCATTGCTTAAATCAGTAGCTATTAAATTGCCATGGGTATCTGTTTCGATATAGGCCCGCGTATTTATTAAATGTAATTGGTGCGCTTCGCATTCAAATGCAGAAACTCCTGCCTCATTGCATCCATACTGGTTGTATACTTCTGTTTTAAATGCTTCTTTAATATTAGTGCGCATAACTTCTGTTAACATTTCTGAAGTACAAATAATCCCTTTTAAGTGCGGAAAAACATACTCTCCATTGTTGGTTTTGATATAAGTAGCAATCTTATCAAGCGCTGAAGCATAACCGTAAATTATTTTCGTTTTACGAGTAATAATTTTATGTAAATATTTATTAATATGATCGTCTGATAAAGCAAAAGCAGAATAACCATCTATATTTAATAACTTATAAAAAATAGCATGTTTAAATTTTGAATTAGGATTAAGTAAAGCTGTTCCTGCAATAAAAGCAACCCTATCCCCTAGCTTGTACCCTGCAACTTCCCAAGACAAGATAATACCTGTCCATAAATAAGACCTAGCATTGGAAGTAGTAAAGTACCGTAATGGCGTACCAGTTGATCCACTTGTAGCTTTCGGAAAAAGTTTATTTGGATAATCGTTTACAATAAAGGCATCCATTTGCTGTCTTATGTCGTTTTTTGTAAGAATTTCCAAAGATTCATAAGAACTAGCATTTTTATAGTAAGTAGTAGCATTTTTAGCAAGATTAAATAACTGACCGAGTTTATCCTTTACTATTTTTTGCAAAACTTCTTTAGGGTAAAATTGTTCTTTCCTTGTAGTATCAAGTACTGCCTTAATATTAGTATGCCCTAGTAAATCAACTAGAAAAATTCTGATTAAGCCAAGGGAGGTATAATTAGTTGTCATACTTAATTATTGATCATTGAAAGGTATAAATGGGATAATTGTGCTTTAATAA
>JBEDKT010000217.1:0-3501 GCA_041172025.1 Bacteroidota bacterium | reverse complement strand
GGTAGCGTTATTTTACCATTTTGGTATTATGCAAAGGATAGTTGCTTTTATTGCAAAATCAATGAACTTTATAATGCGTGTTAGTGGTGCAGAGGCATTGAGTAATGTGGCGAGTGCATTTGTAGGACAGGTTGAAGCGCAAGTAATGATTCGTCCCTATTTACCAACCATGACTAAAAGTGAATTATTAGCAAGTATGAGTGGTAGCTTGGCTTGTATCGCTGGCGGTATTTTAATAGTTTATGCAAATATGGGAGCACAAGCAGGAATGGACTTGGCACCTAAACTTATTACGGCTAGTTTAATGGCTGCTCCGGGAGCTTTGGTAATTGCAAAAATTATTTTCCCTGAAACAGAAGTATCTCAAACTATGGGCAAAGTTACTTTAGAAGTGAAAAGCCAATATAGTAACACCATTGACGCAATTACACATGGGGCTGGAGAAGGTTTTAAAATTGCGATGAATGTAATTGCAATGCTGATAGGATTTATTGCCTTAATAGCTTTAATTGATTGGAGTTTATTCAAAATTGGTCATTTATTTAGTGCCGATTTAAACTTAAGCTTAAACTATATTTTCGGTAAATTATTTTATCCTATGGCATGGGCAATGGGTATCCCTAATGTTGATATACAAAACGCAGCTACTCTTTTGGGACAAAAGTTAACCATTAACGAGTTTGTAGCATTCAAAAGCTTAACTAGTAATGCCGTGCCAATTCTAACTGAAAAAGGCTTGTTTATTGTAAGTATTGCCATTTGTGGATTTGCCAACTTTAGCAGCGTGGGTATGTTAATTGGAGGTATTGGAGAATTAGTGCCTAGCCGTCGTAAGGACTTGGCAGAACTTGGCCTTAAAGCATTACTATGTGGCACTTTAGCTTCTTATTTGTCAGCTAGTATAGCAGGTATTTTAGTAGGCTAATTTTCAATTATTATGACGAGTATTAGGTGTTTAAACCTATGCCCTATTTGTATATTTCGTAACTTTGCGATGTTACATAAACAGTATACAAATGACCACAAGAAATATTCAAGTTATCATTGATGCAGAGCAAGATAATGAACTAAAAAAAATAGGTACTAAAGTTATCAATAACGAACGTGTTTTATTTGATGAAGGTGTTTATTTATTTGAAAAAGCTTCCCTCCCCTATGTAGGTGCTTTAGCCAATTGGAAGCGAGAATCATTACATGGCGACAAAACTTATTTTAATAAAAATTTCCATATTGAGCCTACCAATGTTTGTGTATTCTCCTGCAAATTTTGTTCCTACTCAAAATTATACGCCCATAAGGAAGAAGGTTGGGAATTGACTATTGACCAAATGTTGAATATCGTAAAATCATACGACGGCAAACCGGTTACCGAAGTACATATTGTTGGAGGAGTGCATCCTAAATTAACACTAGAATTTTTCTTGGAATTAATGCGTGCCATAAAAGCACATCGTCCTGAACTACATATAAAAGCATTTACTCCAGTTGAATTGGATTATATGTTTAGAAAAGCAAAAGTAACAGTAGCAGAAGGAATGCGTTTAGCGCATGAAGCCGGTTTAGATTCTTTGCCAGGTGGAGGCGCTGAAATATTTCATCCAGAAATTAGAACAAAAATTTGTGCCGATAAAGCGACTGCTGATGAATGGTTATTGATTCATAAAACAGCACATGAATTAGGCATGCATAGTAATGCTACTTTATTATATGGACATATAGAAGCTTATAAGCACCGAATTGACCATATGGAACGTTTACGCCAATTGCAAGACGAGACAAAAGGATTTAATACATTCATTCCTTTGAAATTCAGAAATGACGGTAACGAAATGAGCCATATTGAAGAATCTACCTTAGCAAACGACTTAAAAATGTATGCAATTTCTAGAATCTACATGGACAACTTCCCACATGTTAAAGCCTATTGGCCTATGCTGGGACGTGATACAGCTCAATTAACATTAAGCTATGGGGTAAACGATATTGATGGCACAATTGACGATACAACTAAGATATATTCAATGGCAGGCAGTGAAGAACAGACTCCTGCAATGTCCACTGAAGATTTAGTACGTTTAATTAAACAAGCACGCAGACAGCCCATTGAAAGAGGCACTTTATATGATGTTATCCAAGACTATTCAAACTATGAATTTGCCGAAAATGAAGCTTAAGTAAGCTTTATATTTTTGCTTACAACATTAACATTCTGCAAGTGCAATTGGTATTTGAATGGCCAAACCACCATCTGCTGTTTCTTTGTACTTAACACTCATATCTAATGCGGTATTCCACATGGTGTTAATCACTTTGTCTAAACTAACCAATGCAAAATCGGGTTTGCTTTGTAAAGCAAGCTGAGCTGCGGTGATAGCTTTAATGGCACCCATGGTATTTCGTTCAATGCAAGGTATTTGCACTAAACCTCCTACAGGGTCACAGGTTAATCCTAAATGATGCTCCATGGCAATTTCAGCAGCCATTAAAGTTTGTTTTTGATTGCCCCCTAATAATTCAGTTAATGCAGCAGCAGCCATAGCCGAGGAAACACCAATTTCAGCTTGGCATCCGCCCATTGCTGCAGAAATGGTTGCTCCATTTTTAAATAAAGTTCCCACTGCACTAGCAGTTAATAAAAAACGTCGAATAGCATCTGGATTGTCTTTATCACAAAATAAAATTGCATAAAAAAGAACAGCAGGTATGACACCAGCAGCACCATTTGTAGGAGCAGTAACTACCCTACCAAAAGAAGCATTTTCTTCATTAACCGCTAAGGCAAAACAACTCACCCAATCAAGAATATATTTAAAATCGGTTCCCCCATTTTTTATTAACTGCTTCCATTGTTCAATATTATCGTAAGTATTTTCTTTAAGCAATTGTTTATTCAAATCAAAAGCACGCCTTCTTACTTGTAACCCCCCTGGCAACATACCTTCTGTATGACATCCATTAAAAACACAATCTTCCATTACCTTCCATATTGCAGCTAACTGAAGGTTCAATGCTGCATCAGCAAAAACCATTTTTTCATTTTCTTTTACAATCTCACTAATTGGCAAACCTGTTTTAATACACCAATGTAATAATTCTGCTGTAGTTGTAAAATTAAAAGGAACATCGGCAACTTCAGCTTGGTCAATTGTTGGTATTACTTTCGCATCCGCATCAGGTGAATTCGAGCCTACTTCTACAAAACCGCCACCTATAGAATAGTAAGTGAACGTTTGGGCTTCCTCCCTAAAATGAACAATAAATTGTAAAGCATTAGGATGATGTGGTAATAATTTGTCTTTTAAAAAAAGTATATCCTGTTCGTAATTAAATGGAATTACTTTTTTACCCGCTAGCAGCAACTCTTTATTTGTTTTAATTGTATTTACTTTCGGGATAAGCAACTTAGTATCAATAGTAATGGGGTCTTCTCCCAATAGCCCCATAAGTACTGCCATATCAGTTCCGTGCCCCTTGCCTGTTTTAGCAAGTGAACCATAAAGT
>JBEDKT010000216.1:0-8138 GCA_041172025.1 Bacteroidota bacterium | reverse complement strand
GTTATATATTAGATAAATATAAAATATATATAAGAGTCTAAATCTAATACACCCTTTTTCTCCCTTTTGTTTTTTTTAGGACTGTAAACGGCGTACCTTTGCAGCCTCAAAACAGTACATGGAAATAAGAAACATCGCTATTATAGCCCACGTTGACCACGGTAAAACAACCCTGGTAGACAAAATTTTGCACGCAACTAAGGTATTCAGAGACAACCAGGAGACTGGGGACTTGATTATGGATAGCAACGAGTTAGAGCGTGAAAGAGGTATTACTATCTTAAGTAAGAACGCATCAGTTACCTATAAAGGTGTTAAAATCAACGTAATCGATACGCCAGGTCACAGTGACTTTGGTGGTGAGGTTGAACGTGTATTAAAAATGGCTGATGGAGTTTGTTTGTTAGTAGATGCTTTTGAAGGACCAATGCCACAAACGCGTTTCGTTTTACAAAAAGCATTACAGTTAAATTTAAAGCCAATTGTAATTATTAATAAAGTTGATAAAGAAAACTGTCGTCCTGACGAAGTGCATGATGCAGTATTTGAATTATTTTTCAACTTGGATGCAACTGAAGAACAATTAAATTTCCCTACTTTCTATGGTAGTGGTAAAAATGGTTGGTTCAACGATAGCTTAACTCAATGCGAAGACATTACTCCATTAATGGATGGTATTTTGAAATATGTTCCAGGTCCTGATGTGAAGGAAGGACATACTCAAATGCAAATCACTTCATTGGATTATTCTTCTTTCTTGGGTCGTATTGCAATTGGAAAAGTTGAAAGAGGAACTATTAAAGAAGGACAAAACATTGTGTTAGTGCAAGCTGATGGTAGCATTAAGAAAAACAAGGTTAAAGAATTATATGTATTTGAAGGAATGGGTAAGCGTAAAGTAACAGAAGTTGTTTCTGGTGATTTATGTGCTGTGGTTGGTTTAGAAGATTTCAATATCGGAGATACCATTGCAGATCCAGAAAATCCTGAAGCATTACCAGTTATTAGCGTAGACGAACCTACGATGAGTATGACTTTTAGTATTAATAACTCACCATTCTTTGGTAAGGAAGGTAAGTTTGTTACATCTCGTCACATCCGTGATCGTTTAATGAAAGAAACAGAAAAGAACTTAGCATTACGTGTTGAAGAAACAGATAGTGCAGATAGTTTCTTGGTTTATGGACGTGGTATATTACACTTAGGTGTATTAGTTGAAACAATGCGTCGTGAAGGTTATGAATTAACAGTGGGTAATCCTCAAGTTTTAGTAAAAGATATTGACGGTAAAAAACATGAGCCATTTGAGATATTAGTTGTTGACGTTCCTGCTGATTTTAGCGGTAAGGTTATTGACTTAGTAACTCAAAAGAAAGGTGAAATGTTGATTATGGAGTCAAAGGGTACAATGCAACATTTAGAATTTGATATTCCTGCAAGAGGATTGATTGGTTTACGTTCTCAAATGTTAACGCAAACTGCTGGTGAGGCTGTTATGGCACATAGCTTTAATGAATACAAGCCTTGGAAAGGACATATTCCTGGAAGAAGTAATGGTGTTTTGATTGCTAAAACTGGCGGTACTACTACAGCTTATTCAATTGATAAATTACAAGATAGAGGCCGTTTCTTTATTGAGCCAGGTGAAGAAGTATATGCTGGACAAGTTTTAGCTGAGCATATTAAGCCAGGTGATTTAAATATTAACGCAGTGGAGATGAAAAAATTAACGAACCACCGCGCAAGTGGAAGTGATGATAGTGTTCGTATTACTCCAAAAATTCAATATACTTTGGAAGAATGTATGGAATACATTCAGTTTGATGAGTGTATTGAAGTAACACCAAAGTCGGTTCGTATGCGTAAGTCGATGCTAGATGAAAACGATCGTAGCAAAGCAACAAAATCGAACAATAACTAAGCGTTACTGAAAAGTATTTATAGTAATTAAAAAAGGCTCCGTCTAATTTTAGACGGAGCCTTTTTTACTTTGCGAATATCTTTAACTTAAAAAGGTTTATTCAACGCTTTCCATAACATATCTTTTAGTTCTACTAAATTCTTCTGTGTAGCAGAGGAAATGAAAATATGAGGAATGTTTTTCGGTAATTCATTTTCAATTGCAGTAGTTAGTTCTTCGTCCAATAAATCTGACTTACTGATAGCTATGATAAATTCTTTTTGTAAAAGTTCTGGGTTAAACTTTTCTAATTCGTGTTTTAGGATTTCGAATTCTTTTTTATGATCAGCTGAATCTGCAGGAATTAAAAATAGCAAAACGGCATTACGCTCAATATGCCTTAAAAACCTGTGGCCTAGGCCCTTTCCTTCTGCAGCCCCCTCAATAATTCCTGGCAAATCGGCGATACAAAAGGACCTGTTATTTCTATATTCAACCATCCCTAATTGCGGGGTAAGTGTAGTAAATGCGTAGTTGGCTATTTTAGGTTTGGCAGCAGTTATTACAGAAAGCAATGTTGACTTACCTGCATTAGGGAATCCAACTAATCCTACGTCTGCTAAAACTTTCAACTCTAAATTTTTCCAACCTTCAACACCTTCTTCACCTGGTTGTGCATATTCAGGTACTTGTTGTGTTGGTGTTGCGAAATTACTATTACCTAATCCGCCACGCCCACCCTTAAGCCAAATATATTCTTGGCCATCCTGTAAAATTTCTGCTTCTACTTTGCCAGTTTCTTCATCTCTTGCAATGGTACCTAAGGGCACTTCAATAATAATGTCTTCACCGTCTTTTCCGGTACACTTATTTTTACTTCCGTTTTCGCCATTTTGGGCAATTACATTTTTGTAGTAACGTAAATGCAATAAGGTCCATAATTGGGAATTACCTCTTAATATGATATGACCACCCCTGCCTCCGTCACCTCCGTCAGGGCCACCTTTAGCGGTTAATTTATTTCTTAAAAAATGTTTGCAACCGGCGCCACCATGACCACTGTGGGCGAAAATTCGGATGTAATCAATAAAGTTGTTCTTCTCTGACACTGTAAAAATATTATCTGCGAAGTTAACATAATCCTTATTGTTTATCGCATTAATATCCTATTTGCTAGCTTTTAATCCATCAATTAGGATGGCAACCATGTTTTGTTCCAGTTCTTCGCCACTAATTTTTTTAGTGGATCTATGCCAACTTTCAATACCACTCACGGCATGTAAAAAGATAAGTACTACTGTAGGTGCATCAATTGGTTTTATTTCCTTGTTTCTAATCCCTTCCTCAATAATTGCTGCAATTCTTTTGCGGTATACTCTTCGTTGATTTTGGTAATTGGATAAATAAGGGTCGGAAAGGTGTTTCCACTCTCTATCACTCACATAAACTTCTTCGTAGTGATTAATCATTTCACTGATATGAAAACGCAGTAATTTCTCCATTTTCTCTAGGGAACTAATGGGCTCTGACTCAATTTCGTCCATCTTTAATACAAAACGGTTGGCAACGCTAAATACGAGCTCGTGTAGCAACTCGCTTTTTGATTTAATATGGTTGTATAAACTCGCGGCTTCAACCCCAACTGCTTCTGCTAAATCGCGCATACTCGCGGCTTTAAACCCCTTTTCTCTGAACAAAGTAGCTGCTTTGCTAACAATTACGTCTTTTCTTGAGCCGTTTTTTTCGGTTTTAATTCTGGCCATGCTATTTTCCTATTAGTTGTTAGTGCAAAATTATCGAATTTATTCTTTATTATAGGTTACTTTTTTAAAATAATTGCCAAATTCGTTAGTTTTTGAAAATCAATTACTTACAAAATACAAAAGGGCCTTTACTATTGCTAAACCTTATTCTATGCAGTAAAAATCGTAGTTTCGCCCCTGAAAATAAAACCATTCAAATGTCTTTAGTAGTAGTAGGATCAATGGCCTTCGATGCCATAGAAACACCCTTTGGGAAAAGTGATAAAATAATTGGCGGTGCAGCAACTTATATTGCGTGGTGCGCTTCAAATTTTACCCCAGTTAAACAAATTTCTGTAGTGGGGGGTGATTTTCCACAATCAGAATTGGATGCATTAACTGCAAGAGGAGTTGATCTGGAAGGTGTGCAAATTAAAAAAGACGAAAAGACATTTTTCTGGAGCGGTAAGTACCACATGGATATGAATACACGTGATACAGTGGACACACAATTAAATGTGTTAGAAAATTTCACACCTGTAGTTCCTGATAGTTACCAAGATTGTGAAATATTAATGTTAGGTAATTTAGTGCCATCGGTACAAAGTAGTGTTATTAAGCAAATGAAAAATCGTCCTAAATTAATCGTAATGGATACCATGAATTTATGGATGGACATTATGCTAGACGACCTGAAGCATACAATTAGCTTGGTAGATATCTTATCTGTAAACGATAGTGAAGCAAGACAATTAACTGGTGAATATAGTTTAGTGAAAGCGGCTAAAAAGATATTAGCCATGGGGCCTAAATATGTAATTATCAAAAAAGGAGAACATGGTGCTTTGTTATTCCATGAGAACGAAGTATTTTTCGCACCGGCATTGCCATTAGAAGAAGTGTTCGACCCAACAGGAGCAGGTGATACTTTTGTAGGTGGTTTTGTTGCACATTTAGCTAAAACAAAAGATTATTCTTTCGAGAATATGAAGTCTGCAGTCATTGTAGGCAGTGCTTTAGCTAGTTTCTGCGTTGAAAAATTTGGCACACAACGTTTAACGGAAATCAGCACAGCAGACATTAAAGAACGCATACAATCGTTTGTTCAGCTAGTTAATTTTGATATTGAGTTGGTATAAATTTGGTGATTTATAAGAATCCGATTATTTTCGTGTTCGAATAACGCAGCTAAAAGACAAAGAATGAACAATTATAAACATACAAAACAAATTAAGAAACCACTCTAGGAGGAAGGTGCTGATTGTTCGTATGTCTAAAAATATACTCAGAAGCCTTCCAGAAATTGGAAGGCTTTTTGTTTTTCTAGGCTTTTGTAAAAAAGGGAAAGCGCGTAAAGAAAATTAATTATGAATTCAAATATATAAAATATGAAAGTAGCTGTAGTTGGTGCCACTGGCTTAGTGGGTACAAAAATGTTGCAAGTATTAGCAGAAAGAAATTTCCCTATTACAGAATTAATTCCGGTTGCATCGGCGCGTTCTGCGGGAAAGGAAGTGATGTTCAAAGGGAAGCCTTATAAGGTAGTAACTATGGAAGAAGGAATTGCAGCAAAACCTGCTATAGCATTATTTTCAGCGGGAGGAAATACTTCTTTAGAATGGGCGCCAAAATTTTCGGCAGCAGGTATTCGTGTAATTGATAATTCTTCCGCATGGAGAATGGACCCTACAAAAAAATTAGTGGTTCCAGAAGTGAATGCGGATGTTTTGACTGCAGAAGATTTAATTATAGCTAATCCAAACTGTTCAACTATTCAGATGGTTGTAGCGTTGCAACCGCTGCACGAAAAATATAAGATTAAAAGGGTTGTAGTTAGTACCTATCAAAGTGTAACAGGCACAGGTAAACAAGCGGTGGACCAATTGTTTAATGAGCGTAAAGGAGAGAAAATAGCTGCCGAAGACATGGCCTATAAATATCAAATTGATTTAAATGTAATTCCTCAAATTGATGTGTTTTTGGAAAATGGCTACACAAAGGAAGAAATGAAAATGGTTAAGGAAACTACCAAAATCATGCAGGATGAATCAATTCGTGTAACCGCTACAACGGTTCGTATTCCTGTGGTGGGTGGACATAGTGAGAGTGTGAATGTTGAATTTGAAAACGAATTTGATTTGAAGGAGGTGATTGCCTTATTGACATCAGCGCCTGGCATAATTGTTCAACAGGATGATGCTTCGCAATTTTACCCAATGCCATTATGGGCGCACGAAAAAGACGAGGTATTTGTGGGCAGGTTGCGTCGTGACGAAACACAAGCAAAGACGTTGAATATGTGGATAGTGAGTGATAACTTAAGAAAAGGTGCCGCGACGAATGCAGTTCAGATTGCTGAATATTTATTAGCAAAAGGCATTGTGTAAATTGACTATGTGGTTAGTAGTATAATATAAAAAAATCCCAATCAATTGATTGGGATTTTTTTATACGTAAATTTTTATGCGTTAATTTAATTCTTCAACTAGTTTAATAAATTCTTCTTCTGAAATTATTTTTATTGTGCCAATTTTTTTCGCTTTTTCTAATTTACTGCCAGCATCAGCACCTACTACCAAATAATGTAGTTTACTACTCACTCCACTAAGAATATGTCCACCTTTGGCTTCGGCCATTGCTTCAGCTTGGTCACGTTTTAGTTTATTTAGTGTACCAGTGAACAAGAAATTTAATCCAGAAAGGCTACCATCTTTATTAGTAATGTCGGTTTGAACCATATTTAATCCCAAGTCAGCCAACTGTTGAATAAGTTGAATGTTTTGTGGTTCATGGAAAAAATGATAAATGCTTTTCGCAACCTTTACACCCACGTCTTCAAAGGATTGAAGCTGTTCTTCGCTAAAATCTTTTAGGTCTAGTAAATGTGTAACATGGCTAGCAACTGTTTTAGCGGTCGTTTCACCTACAAAGCGAATGCCTAATCCAAATAGTAGCCTATACAAAGGCTGTTTCTTTGAAGCTTCAATGGCTGTTATTAAATTATCGACACTCTTCTTCCCAAATCCTTCTAATGTGCTTATTTTTTCAAAGTCTAAATTATAAATAGCTGGGATAGATTTAAGTAAGCCTAGTTCATAAAACTTTCTAATATTCGCTTCACCGAAATTTTTCAAATCCATTGCGTCTTTACTCACAAAGTGAATTATGCGTTCTACAATTTGCGCAGTACATAATGGATTATTACAACGCCATACTGCTTCTATTTCTTCTTTTTCTAAGCTTGCATTACATACAGGACAGGTTGCCGGAAATTGAATTATTTTTTCATTGCCCTTTCTTAATGTTGGAATGGACTGCACAATTTGAGGGATAACATCACCAGCTCTTTCAATAATTACCGTATCTCCTAACCTTAAATCTTTTTCTCTTATATATTCTTCGTTGTGCATTGAAATGCTTGATACTGTTACCCCGCCAATGGCTACGGGTTGTAATTTTGCAACTGGCGTCACTGCTCCTGTTCGTCCAACCTGAAATTCTACATGCTCTAAAATGGTAGTCGCTTGCCTTGCTTTAAATTTATAGGCTATCGCCCACCTTGGGTGGTGAGAAGTCATACCTAATGTTTCATGCAATGCCATGTCATTAATTTTAATAACAAGGCCGTCAATTTCGTAAGGCAATTCGTCTCTTTTATTTTCAAAAAAAGTACAAAATTCAATAACGCCTTCAATGCCCTCCATTATTCTTTTTTCTTTTTGAGGGGATCTGAATCCTAGGTTCCATAATAGTTCAAGTGCACCACTATGTGTTTGCAACAACATAGGCAATGTTGCATCTGGTAACAAGGTAAAAAAACTGATATTATATATAAAAGCGTCTAGGTTTCTTTCAGCAACTTCCTTCGGGTCTTTCATTCTTAAACTACCAGCAGCAGCATTTCTTGGATTTGCTAAAGTGGCTATTTGTTTAATTTTCAACCTTTCATTAAAAGCGGCAAAAGCAGCTTTGCTCATGATAACCTCACCTCTTATTTCTAATTGTTGAATCCCATATTTCGATAAAGGAATGCTAAGTGGGATTGATTTTATTTGTTTAATATTCTGTGTAATATCATCACCTGCAATCCCATCGCCGCGGGTGCATGCTCGAACCAAATGATCATTTTCATATATTAATGAAATACTTGCACCATCAAATTTTGGCTCAATACAATAGGTAATTTTTGTGATCCCCGCCCCCTCCTGTGCTTTGCGATCAAAGTCAATTAAATCTTCGGCATTATAGCTATTTTCTAAACTTAACATGGGTACCAAATGTGGTACGGTTTCAAAGTTGGTATTTAAACTATTGCCTACTCTTTGGCTTGGCGAATCTTTTGTAATAAGGTTAGGGGAAGCGGCTTCTAGGGCAAGTAGTTGTTGGTATAATAAATCATATTCATAATCGCTAATAAGTGGCGAGGATGCTACGTAATATTGGTATTCGTGAAATTTCAATACCTCCTTAAGCTTGGCTAGTTCAATATTATGAGG
>JBEDKT010000215.1:0-5568 GCA_041172025.1 Bacteroidota bacterium | reverse complement strand
CATTTATTTAGTACGAAAATTTTTGTACATCAAAAGTAAGAAAAAATATTAACTACGAAACAATTCGGAAATGTTAAATTTTATAAAAATCCTTAGCCTGTGTTAAGTTCACCTAATTTGGATTTAAGAATAGCCCGTGCACTCTTCAACCTTTAAATTAGCAGCTTTCAAAAAAAAATCCCTTAGTTTTAAAGCTAAGGGATTGTAAATCAGTTATTTAACTGCTATTAAAGCATTTCCTTGATAGTAGTGATCACTTTTTCTAATTGGCTTGCATCTTGCCCACCTGCGCTAGCTAATGTTTTTTGTCCGCCACCGCCACCTTTAATTAAAGGCGCAATTTTGTCTTTAATTATTTGTGGTGCTTGCCAATTTTTTTCGTTTACTAGGCTTTCGCTAATAGCTAAAGCAACATTTGCTTTTCCTTCCAATGCGGTTGTTAAAATTACCACTGCATTTGCATGTACAGTTATTAATTGACTCGCTAATTTCTTAAGACTATCTGAACTATTTAACTCTAGTTGAACACCTAAGAATGATATACCATTAATAGCTACAAATTCTTTGCTATATTTTTCAAATAATTCATTTACTACTAATGCATCTTGACTTTCTAATTTCTTGGCCAGTTCTTTTTGGCTTACTTGTAATTCGGCGATAGTATCGTTTAAAACAGTAACACTTGACTGCTCATTCCATTCAGGTGCCTTAAATAAGCTATTCAATTTTGCAGCTTGCGTTGCACAAGATTCTGTTAGTTGTATAATTTGTTTATGTAGCTTTTCTTTTGCCTCGGTTAAATACATGGTTGCTGCATCACCCACTACGCCCTCAATTCTTCTCACACCTGCTGCTACAGATGCTTCTGCCTTTAGAATGAAATTTCCAATTTCTCCGGTATGGCCTACATGGGTTCCACCACATAACTCAATTGAATAGTTTGGGTCCATCACTACTACGCGCACTTTGTCTCCATATTTTTCACCAAACAATGCCATCGCGCCTAATGCAATGGCTTCCTCTTTGCTCATTTCTGTTATAACAACTGGGACATTTTCTTTTATCTTATCGTTTACTATTTTACTTACAGCTATAATTTCTGCATCTGTCATTTTTGCAAAATGAGAGAAGTCAAAACGCAGTTGTTCCGTATTCACTAAACTTCCCTTCTGTGCAACATGTTTACCTAAAACATTTCTTAGGGCTGCATGTAATAAGTGTGTTGCAGAGTGGTGTAAAGTAGTATTTTTTCGGTGCGTAGTATTCACTTGGGCTTTTACCTTAATACCAATAGTCTTTGGCAAGGTTTCGGTAAAGTGAATGAATAAATTATTTTCTTTTTTAGTATCAGTAACTTCTAATGCGTTACCGTCTTCAAACTGTAGTATTCCTGTATCGCCTATTTGTCCTCCACTTTCAGCATAAAAAGGGGTTTCGGCTAATACCCACTGGTAGGCCTCTTTTCCTTTTGCTGTTACTTTTCTATATTTTATAATAGAAGTAGTTGCTTCGGTTTGTGTGTATCCAATAAAAGCTGTTTCAGTGTCTTCAGTTACTTGAATCCAATCACCTGTATCAATTGCTGTTGCTGCACGACTTCTGTTTTTTTGTTGCTGCATTTCACTTTCAAATCCTGCTTCGTCCACTAACAGTTCATTCTCGCTAGCAATTAACCTTGTTAAGTCTACTGGGAACCCAAACGTGTCAAATAATTCAAAGACAAGTTTTCCTTCAATGGTAGCACCCTTTTTATGTGTACTAATAATATCATCCATTCTTTTTAATCCCTTTTCTAAAGTGCGTAAGAAACCGTCCTCTTCTTCTTTCACCACTTTAGTGACAAATTCTAATTGTGCATTCAATTCCGGAAATACATGTTCAAATTGTTTTGCTAAAATGGGCATTAATTGATGCAGTAATGGTTGTTTATAGTCGAGGTAAGAATAATAATACCTTACTGCTCTTCTTAAAATTCTGCGTATTACATAACCCGCACCTGTATTAGCCGGAAGTTGTCCGTCGGCAATAGTGAATGCAATTGCACGAATATGATCTGCTAATACCCTAAAAGCAATGGCTTGCTTACTGTCGCTATAGTCATATGTTTTTCCTGTAATTGTTGCCACTGCTTGTATAGTGCCTGTAAATACGTCGGTATCGTAGTTGCTTTTTTTACCTTGAATGGCGCGCACTAACCTTTCAAATCCCATACCTGTGTCCACGTGTTTATTGGGTAATGCTTCCAAACTGCCGTCTTTTTTACGATTGTATTGGATGAATACATTATTCCAAATTTCAATTACCTGAGGATGATCGTTATTTACTAAATCACGTCCCGGTACTTTTGCAATTTCTTCATCGCTACGCATATCCACGTGAATTTCGCTACAAGGCCCGCAAGGACCGGTGTCACCCATTTCCCAAAAATTATCTTTTTTGTTTCCGAAAATAATACGGTCTTCAGGAACCCATTTTCTCCATTCTTTTAAGGCTTCACTTGACTGTGGTAAATTTTCAGCAGGGTCTCCTGCAAAAACAGAAACGTATAATTTATTTGGATCTAATTTGTATTCTTTTGTCAATAATTCCCAACTCCAAGCAATGGCTTCGGTTTTAAAGTAATCTCCAAAGCTCCAATTTCCCAACATTTCAAACATAGTGTGATGGTATGTGTCTACACCAACTTCTTCTAAGTCGTTGTGCTTTCCACTAACACGTAAACATTTTTGCGTATCGGCTATTCTAGTATGCGTTGGGGTTTGATTTCCCAAAAAGAAATCTTTGAATTGGTTCATGCCTGCATTTGTGAAAAGCAGGGTTGGGTCATTTTTTACCACTATTGGTGCTGATGGCACAATGGTATGCCCTTTAGATGCAAAGAAATCTAAAAACTTTTGTCTTATTTCGGTACTAGTCATCATGTCGCTATATTTTTAGGCAGTGTGCTGAATTTAAAAAGCTATATTTGTAAGGTTTTTAAAGTCCTCAAAGGTAAGGATTTGACCCTTTTTAATGGACTTTAGTAGCAATTAATCATTAGGTAAATGAAGAAAATAAAATACTTCTTTAATACGCATACGCTTCGCTTCGAAAAAGTGGAAGTGCCGTTAAGGGTTAGGCTATTACAACTCTTCGGTTTTATTGCTGCCTCCCTTGTTACAGGAATACTAATTGTTGTTATCCTTTTTCAATATATCGACTCTCCAAAGGAAAAATTATTAAGGCAGCAAAATACGGCGTTTAGGGATAGTTATAGTGTCCTACAAGAACGACTAAAACAGGTTGAACTACAAATGATTGAGTTAGAGGACCGTGACAACGAAGTTTACCGTTCCATTTTTGAGGCTACGCCAATTCCAGATAGTGCAAGGGTGCAAGAAATGCAAGCAAAAAAAGAAGTACGCTTAATTCAAAGTTTGTCTAATAATGAACTCATCGAAGACATGAAAAACCAGCTTAATAACCTTAGTTTAAGAATGGCTTTCCAGTCTAATTCCTTTGTTGACATTACTACCATGGTTAAGAATAAGGAAAAATTATTGCGTGCCATTCCCGCTATCCAACCTGTTAGTAATAAAAATTTAAAAAGAGTTGCTTCTGGATTTGGTTATCGAATTGATCCTTTGTACAAGGACTACCGTTTACATGCTGGCCTAGATTTTTCCGCTCCAATGGGTACCCCTATTTATGCAACTTCAGATGGTGTTATCCAAGCTGCTGGTTTTAACACCGACGGCTATGGTAATAAAGTAGTAATTAATCATGGCTATGGTTATCAAACCTTGTATGGGCATATGGTACGCGTGAAAGCTAAGGTAGGACAGCCTATTAAAAGGGGAGAGGTAATTGGCTATGTAGGAAGTACTGGTAAGAGTACAGGAGCGCATTTGCATTATGAGGTAATTAAAAGAGGCGCCAAAGTTGACCCTGTATATTATTTCTTTAATGATTTAACGCCAGCTCAATTTGACCGTATGTTGAAAGCGGCGGCGGCTAATAAACAAAGCTTAGACTAGATGGAACCTGAAATAATGCTATACCTAAATAGGATCATGAACAGTATTGGTATATTTTTCTTGTGGCTCACTTTAAATTCCACACTAGGCATTATGTGGGGCTATGCATTTATTGAAAAGCACTGGCAATTAGGTAATGTACTATTTTATATTTTTTTATTAACTAGTCTCGGAGGCCTGTTATATGTGCTTTATAGAATTTGGATAAAGCCTGTTGGTTTTAAAATTCATTAATGCATTTAGTAGTTTAACTACTATGGTCTGCTATTATTTTCCAGCCTTGTTTTGTTTTTCTAAAAATTAAGGTGAAGTGTCCACCCACATCGCCAACGGTTCTTTTTAAATGCCATTTTCCAACAAGGAAATAATGGGCCTTACCCAAGGGCTTCATGCTTAGTATATCAAAATGTAGCTTACCCATTTGGGTGGTGTCTGGATAGCTTTTTCTGTAGTTGGCTAGCGTTTTACCAAAGCCATAAGTGGGTCCATTTTTGCCTACAAATACTAAGCTGTCATTTTTCCAATAACCGACCATAAAAGTAGCAATGTCGCCATTATTCCAAGCTTTTTCCTGTGTAGCTAATATTTGTTCAATAGCGAGTTTATCATTGTTTTGGGCTATTGAAAAGCTCGCAATGAATAGGGAAACACAGGTTAGCAGTTTTTTCATGAGAAAGTATTTAAAGACTTTGTGTTCATTTGATTGTATTGAAAAGTTAAGATAAATAAATCAAAACTGCTTAATTTGCGTACATGACTTATAAGGTGCAACTACAGAAAGACATAAAATTAGCAACCTTGTTAGCTGCCAACAGTTATTCGTTAACAAAACGAAAGCATATCCCCATTAGGTTAATTGCTAGTATTATTAGTCAACAGCTAAGTACAAAAGTTGCGAAAATTATTTTTTTAAGATTTTTAGATTTGTACAAAGGGAAAGAACCAAGTTGCACACTTGTGATGAATACTCCTGCGGAAACCCTCAGAAATATAGGCCTTAGTAATTCAAAAGTGAGCTATGTGCAAAATGTTGCGCAGTTTTTTTTAGAAAATAAACTTACAGATAAGCAATTGTATGCAATGGAGCCGGAAGCAGTTATTGAATTGTTGACTCAAATAAAAGGGGTAGGGAAATGGACGGTGCAAATGTTATTAATGTTTAGTTTAGGACATGAAAACGTTTTTGCTGTTGACGATTTGGGGATACAGCAAGCGATGATAAAATTGTATAAAATAAAGTATACAACAAAAAAGGAGCTACATACTAAAATGCTTGCAAAATCAGTTAAATGGGCCCCTTATAAAACTTACGCATGTTTACATCTTTGGAATTGGAAGGATAATGGTGCAGTTTAAACAGCATTTCTTGCAGCATTAATTACGCCAAACATAGTTCTGGTTAAAAGCTTTTCATAAGTTTCTTTCAAAGGGCTTTCAATACTTTCACTTTGTACTTTACCTAATGCATATTGTTGCAGGGTAAGTAATGGTAATGCAATGCGGTCTCTTAATTGTATGGACTGCTTTCCTATTTTATCGCCCTCCATTAAAC
>JBEDKT010000214.1:0-6496 GCA_041172025.1 Bacteroidota bacterium | reverse complement strand
AAATAAAGCAATTTTATTACAACATTTATATTCGCCTGCAATGTGGGCTATTTTTCAATTACAGGATTATATGGGCGTGGATGATGCAATCCGCCGTAATAACCCGCATGACGAACGTATTAATGTTCCAGCTAATCCAAAGCACTATTGGAGGTATAGAATGCATATTTCATTAGAAGAACTACTGCAAGAGAAAAATTTTAACCAAGAATGGTACAACGCTATTAAAGCCAGCGGTCGCTAATAATGGTTTGTTAATGGCTGTTTTGTATCTTAGCAAAAATTTACACTGTGCAATTAGACTTTTGGGAACAACGCCTGCCTTTCGAATATCCATTCACCATATCAAATGGTCGTACAAAAACACATCAACATAGTTTAATGGTAAGGTTGTCCTTGGGCAATTGGGAGGGATATGGCGAAGCACCTGCCATTGTTTACTATAATGTGAGTGTAGAAGCAATGATGGAGCAATTAGAAAAGAATAGAAAAGTGATTGAAAAGTTTGCTTTAATTGACCCTGAACGTTTTTGGCATTTTCTACATCATTTATTCCCAAAAGATCCTTTTTTAGTTTGTGCACTTGATATGGCAGGTTGGGATTTATTCGGCAAAATGAAAAAAGAGCCCTTACATAAAATGTGGGATACTGAATGGAATGAATCAACACAAGTGCCAATTTGTGATTATACATTAGGCATTGACCCTATTGAAAAGATGGTAGAAAAAATGAACGCGCATCCTTGGCCCATATACAAAGTAAAAGTGGGCACCGACTATGATATTGAAATGATTACAGCTTTAAGAAAGCATACCGATAAGCCTTTCCGTGTTGACGCTAATGCCGGATGGACAACCGAAGAAGCATTGGTTAAAATTCCTGCCCTTGCAAATTTAGGAGTAGAATTAGTGGAGCAGCCATTAGCAAAGGACAATTGGGAGGGAATGGCAATGCTTAAAGCACAGTCGGCATTACCCTTATTCGCCGACGAGTCCTGCGTTTTTGAAAAAGATGTTGCTACATGTGCAGCTTACTTTCATGGTATTAATATTAAACTAACTAAGTGTAGTGGGCTTACTCCTGCATTAAGAATGATAAAAGAGGCAAAAAACTTGGGAATGAAAGTGATGATGGGCAGTATGAACGAAAGTGTTATTGGTTCAGCAGCTATTGCCCAATTTTTACCTCAGTTAGATTTTGTAGATATGGACGGCCCTTTATTAATGACTGAATTAAATGGGGTAGGACTTGACTTTAGTTTCAATAATAATAATGGAAGTATCGCACCATTATTACGTGATGGTTTAGGCGTGCAATACAGGCAGCCTTTCGTAAAATAAATGATTAGAAAATTTAATGTAGCATATGACACCGGAGAGAAGTGAAAAATTATTAAAAGTATTAAAGCAGCGTCAAGCAAATTTGACGGTGGTGATGGAGAATGTAAAGGATCCGCATAATATTTCAGCAGTGCTTAGGACTTGCGATGCAGTGGGCATACAAGACGTTTATATCTTAACAACCAAAGAAGCAAGACATAAAAGGTGGGGGCATAGAAGTAGCAGTAGCGCCTTAAAATGGTTGACTATTCATGAGTATGATAATTTAGAAGCTTGTGTAGCTGACTTAAGAAAAAAGTTCACTAAAATATTAACTACGCATTTGTCAAGTGATGCGGTTGGGTTGTACGATATTGATTTTACAGAATCGGTTGCCTTAGTTTTTGGCAACGAACATGAAGGGGTTACACCTGAGTTTAGGGCATTGTCGGATGGCAATTTTATTATTCCTCAAATGGGAATTATTCAAAGTTTGAATATATCGGTTGCCTGTGCAATTAGTATATATGAAGCGATGCGTCAAAAAATTAATGCTGGCCAATACGAACAAAGTTCATTGCCCGATGACCAAATGAATTCCTTGCTTTCGCAATGGGGTTTTGAAGAAGAAACGCCCGAAGTGTATAGGTCGTCAAAACAAAAGCGCAGCTAATTTATTTTTACTTTTTCAAAATGCCTACATTTTCTCCGGCACTGCAATACCTAATGCACTCATGCCTTTTTGTAAAGTTGCAGCCACAAGTAAACCTAATTTTATTCTTAATTGTTTCTTTTCTTCCGTTTCTGCATTACTAATGGAATGCTCGGCATAAAAAGTATTAAACAATTTAGCAAGGTTAAAAGTATAAATAGCTACTTTAGAAGGATCCAATGTTTCAGCAGCTTCGTTAATTACTATTGGGAAGTTTGAAAGTTCAATAGCAAGCTGTTTTTCCAATGGAAGTAACTCACTTGCAACTAAGTTAATATCAGTGCCTGTTTTGCGCAGGATGCTTTTAATACGTGCGTGGGTATATTGAATGAATGGGCCAGTAAATCCGTGGAAATCAATACTTTCTTCGGGGTTAAATACCATTTTTTTCTTAGGGTCGACGCGTAATAGGAAAAACTTAAGGGCACCTAAGCCAATGGTATTGTATAGTTCGGTTAATTGGTCTTGGTTAAACTCGCTTACCTTGCCTAGTGATTCAGTTTTTTCTTTTGAAATATTAATCATTTCATCCACCAAATCATCGGCGTCTACTACAGTTCCCTCACGGCTTTTCATTTTGCCTGTAGGTAATTCAACCATGCCATAACTTAAATGGTAAATGCCATCAGCGGCAGGGAGTTGCAATTTTTGACAAATTAATTTCAATACTTTAAAATGATAATTTTGTTCATCACCCACTACATAAATACTCGCGTCGGTATTAAATTCTTTTTGCTTTACTTCGGCAAGTCCAATGTCTTGCGTTATATAAACCGAAGTGCCGTCTTTTCTTTGTACTATTTTTTCATCTAAACCATCACCTGTTAAATCAATCCAAACCGAACCGTCTTCTTTCTGATAAAACACTTTTTTCTTTAGTCCTTGTTCCACCAATTCTTTCCCTAATAAATAGGTATTACTTTCGTAATAAGTTTTGAAAAAGTCGGAACCTATTTTTTTATAAGTAGTATCAAAACCTTCATACACCCATGTATTCATTCGTTTCCACAAGTCAATAGTTTCGGCGTCGCCTTGTTCCCATTTTAACAACATAGCTTGTGCCGCTTTTTGAATAGGGGCTTCTTTTTCAGCAAGTTCCTGAGTCATGCCATTAGCAACCAATGCTGCCACTTCGGCTTTATATGCGTCATTGTATTTCACATAATAGTCACCTACAAAGTGGTCGCCTTTTTGGTTCTTGTCTTTTGGCGTTGCTCCGTTTGCAAACAACTGCCAAGCAATCATACTTTTACAAATATGAATTCCGCGGTCGTTTACGATACAAGTTTTTACCACCTCATTGCCTTGTAATTTTAAAATTTCGGCAATGCTCCATCCTAAGAAATTATTTCTTAAATGACCTAAGTGCAATGGCTTATTTGTGTTAGGGGAGGAATACTCCACCATTATTTTACGAGGATGTGTTATAGAAGGTAATAGGTTATCAGGCGTTGATGCTTTAATAAAATCAAACCAATATGCATTACTAATTGTGAAATTCAAAAAGCCTTTTACAATATTAAATTTAGTAATAATACCAGGCATAGCAGCCAGCATAGCTTCTCCTAATTCATTGCCTAAAATATCGGGACTCTTGCCCAATTGCTTTACAAATGCAAATAATACAATGGTATAGTCGCCTTCGAATTCAGGTTTGGTTGCATTTACTAATACCTGTTCGGGTTGTAGTTGAATGCTGTACAAATTGTTAATACAGTTTGCAGTTGACTGCTTTAAATTAAATATCAAATTCATAATATGGGGTTGCCTCTTACAAAAGTAATTAATTAAGATTACCTTTGAACACAGATGTTTAAACTACACCATTTTATTAGCAAGCTTATTCTTGATATAATTGACAGGATTTATCCATTTTTCAAGAAGTTCATGCCCTTAAAAACATTCCGCTACGCTGCTTGTGGTGGTGGTAATACCGTATTAGATATCCTATTGTTTTTTATAGCCTATAATTTTATTTTAAAGCAATCGCCCGTGCAATTAGGCTGGTTGGTAATAAGCCCACATATAGCTTCCTTTATCATGAGTTTCTGTATCACTTTCCCCATAGGCTTTTACCTAAGTAGGTATGTCGTATTCCAGGAAACGAGTGTAAGAAAAAGTAAACAATTACTTAAGTACTTCTTGGTGGTACTTGGCTGTATTTTCTTAAATTATTTCTTCTTAAAGTTCTTCATTGAATATTTAGGCTGGTTTGCAACTGCGTCAAAAATAGCAACTACCTTTTTCGTGGTCATTTTTAGCTACACTAGCCAAAAGAACTTCACGTTCAAGGCAAGCGCGAAGGGGGAATAGTAATTCCTAGGTAAACTGACTTTTCTACCCATTTATTTACCTTTTATGCCATTTCCGGGCGTATTAATTGGCAATTGTCTGCCATTTATGACAAAATTTCACCCAATCGGCCGTGGCATAATGATTGCCTATAACATTGTAATTATTCATTGAAAATCAAGCATTATGGGAAAAATAATAGGAATTGACCTAGGTACCACAAATAGTTGTGTATCGGTTATGGAAGGTGGCGAACCAGTAGTTATCGCAAATGACGAAGGTCGTAGAACAACCCCTTCGGTTGTAGCCTTCTTAAAAAATGGCGAACGTAAAGTAGGTGATCCAGCTAAAAGACAAGCAATCACAAACCCTGAAAACACAATTTCAAGTGTGAAGCGTTTTATGGGTCGTCGTTTTAATGAAATTACTGAAGAAAAAAGTCACTGGAGTTACAAAATTGTACAAGGTGAAAATGATACAGTGCGTGTAGATATTGACGGTCGTATGTATACACCACAGGAAATTTCTGCAATGGTTTTACAGAAGATGAAAAAAACTGCAGAAGATTATTTAGGTGCTGAAGTAACAGATGCAGTTATTACTGTACCTGCTTATTTTAATGATGCACAACGTCAAGCAACAAAAGAAGCTGGCGAAATTGCTGGTTTAAATGTACGTAGAATTGTAAACGAGCCAACTGCTGCTGCATTGGCTTATGGTTTAGATAAAAAGAACCTTGAACAAAAAATTGCAGTATTCGATTTAGGTGGTGGAACTTTTGACGTATCAATCCTAGATTTAGGAGATGGTGTATTTGAAGTAAAATCAACGAACGGAGATACACATTTAGGCGGTGATGATTTTGATAAAGTAATCATGGACTTTTTAGCAGATGAATTCAAGAATCAAGAAGCAATTGATTTAAGAAAAGATCCAATGGCATTACAACGTTTAAAAGAAGCAGCTGAAAAAGCTAAAGTTGAATTAAGTAGTTCAACAGAAACTGAAATCAACTTGCCTTATATCACTGCAGTAGACGGTGTTCCAAAGCACTTAGTATTAAAATTAACGCGTGCTAAATTTGAATCATTAGCTGATAATTTATTTGCACGTTGTTTAAAGCCTTGCGAAGCAGCTTTAAAAGATGCAGGATATTCTATCTCTCAAATTGACGAAGTAATATTAGTAGGAGGTTCTTCAAGAATTCCGAAAGTGCAAGAAATAGTTGAAAAATTCTTTGGTAAAAAACCTAACCGTTCTGTAAACCCTGATGAAGTGGTTGCAATTGGTGCAGGTATCCAAGGTGGTGTATTAACAGGTGATGTGAAAGATGTATTGTTATTAGACGTTACTCCATTAAACTTAGGTATTGAAACAATGGGTGGTGTAATGACTACAATGATTGCTTCTAATACAACCATTCCTACAAAGAAAATGGAAGTGTATTCAACAGCTAGCGATAACCAACCTGGTGTTCAAATACATGTAATACAAGGTGAGCGTCCAATGGCTGCTCAAAACAAAAGTTTAGGTATGTTTAACTTGGATGGTATACCGCCAGCACCAAGAGGCGTTCCTCAAATTGAAGTAACTTTTGATATTGATGCAAACGGTATCTTAAACGTAAGCGCAAAAGACAAAGGAACTGGTAAAGAACAAAAAATTAGAATTGAAGCAGGTAGTGGTTTAACTAAGGAAGAAATTGAAAAAATGAAAGCCGAAGCTAAAGCCAACGAAGCAACAGATAAAATTGAGAAGGAGCGTGTTGAGAAATTGAATGAAGCCGATAGCTTGATTTTCCAAACTGAAAAGCAATTGAAGTAATTTGGCGACAAGATCCCTGCTGACAAAAAAGCACCTATCGAAACTGCTTTAGAAACTTTGAAAGTAGCTCATCAAGCTCAGGACGTTATTCAGGTTCAAGCTGCTTTAGAAGCAATGAACACTGCTTGGACTGCTGCAAGTGAGGAAATTTACAAAGCACAAGCTGCAGGTGCAGGTGATGGTCAAGCTGCTCAAGGTGACGGTCAACAAGGTGCACAATCAGCTGCGAATGACACAGTTGAAGACGCACAGTTTGAAGAAGTGAAGTAGTTCTCCTTAGTAAATTAGGAAATTTTTATAAAAAAAGGCCACGTGATTATCACGTGGCCTTTTTTTATGAGGATAATT
>JBEDKT010000213.1:0-4143 GCA_041172025.1 Bacteroidota bacterium | reverse complement strand
TAAATTTTCGGATAGGTAACCCAAATTCAACTTCGGTATTATCGGTGAAAGCAAAACCATCTCCAAATATTTTGGTAAGTACAATGGCAGCTGCAGAAGAAGCAACACTATGGCCTGAAACATATTCAGGGAAAGGAGGCGTTTGTAAAAGAGGTTGCCACTTAGGGTTGAAAAAGTATTGAATAACGGTAACAGGGCGCACCCTGTCTGATGTATATTTTTCTTGCCAACATGTTATGAAAGCATCTGCAAGTGTTACACTTAATAAAGCGTGCACTAGCACTGTTTTTGTAAGTGAAAGTTTTTTAGTATTACATGCAATACCAACAATGCCAAGCCAATGTCCACCGGGTGATATTTTTTTAAGCCCAAATTCAACGTGCCCAATTTGCTGAACTGCAAAAGGGTTACAATCCCAAAACATAGCAATTTCTTGTTGTTTTTTTGTAGCATGTTTACCGATGTCATGTACTTCTTTTGCTAAGCTGTAAAATTTAGAACTAACAGCTGTATCAAAAGCAATTGGCAATGGAGTTTTAAATTGTTTGGAGGAATCAATTAAGAAGGTTCTTAATTTTCCCCAATTAGGTTCAATTGAAGCCATAAAAACAGGAGGTGTAGGTTTCCAAAAACCAAGTCCTGGCTTTGGCGTATACCGTTGCATGCCACTAAGTTTTGTAAAACCATCTAATTTCGAATAGGCAATTACTTGTTCAACTATTGACCTTGCTAATAGATAGGAATTATTATAATATTCATTACCAGCGTATTCTTTTTTTATTGAATCAATTGGCTTACGCATCTCAAAGCCTGATGGTAAGAATTTTTCTCCTGCAATGTATAAAGACAATATTGTTGCTAAAGCCGTATCAAATGAATCAACAAGCACTTTTGATTTGTCAATACTGAAACCATTTAAAGTTCCCGAAAATGAAGGATAGCTTGCATTTTGAAAAAAAGTATTTGTTTCATAAGAAGCCAAATTAATATAAGCATAGTACCTACTTGCTGCAACGGGCGAAGTAACATCATTCACCATTACATCCGTTACATTTTTTAACGCCTTCGTGTAGTCGTTACTAATTATTTTATGCTGGGCATTTAGTTGCGTACAAAAAAAATAATTAAGCACAATAACTATATATATAATTCGAATTTTCATTTTCTAATATTTTAATAATAAAGGTGATTGGTTATTAATGGTAATTAATAAAGTACCACTATTAACTTGCAAAGCGTCCCTCACTGCCCCTTTTATATTTAAGCCTGAACTAGGTTGACTTACATATTTAAAATCACCTTTGCCGTTCCCAATTAAAAGGGTGCCATAATTTGCATCTATCTTTCCTATTTTGATTCTTGCTTTTTCAGTATTGCCTAAAAGTAATACATCCTTAAACCCATCCTTATTATAGTCGTCAATAGTGATAGCATATACAGGTGAGAAGTCGGCTTGCACAGGTAAGCTTCTTTTAAAATAAACGCCATTTTTATTTTCAAACCAAGTTGTATTAAGGTAGTTTGCTGTCAAAACCCCGCCGGCTTTAATTTGCTCAGGGGTAAGCACCTCGTTAATAGTAGCGTCTGCATAAGCGTCATAGGTTGGAAACTTTTGACGCATTGAAGTAATTTGATCCGTTATTTCATCCCTTGAAGCCATAGGATAACTAATCCCATTTACGTAATACGTAATAATGGGGTCAATGGACCCGTTATTGTCATAGTCATTATAATATAATTTCACAAGTTCTTTTTCGGCTGCTTTAATTTGAGAATTGGTCCCCCAATTACCTGCTACTATATCTAAGTCACCATCGTTGTCTATATCAGCAAAAGCCATTTTATTCCACCAGCCACTTAATTTTTCGTTAAATACGGTATTACTAGTATTAATAAAAATACCATTTTTATAATTAAAGCTCATTAACGACATCCACTCCCCACATATTATTAAACTATTTTTTTGTCCTTCTTTATTTTTCACCCAAGCTGCATCAGTTACCATCCCTAATGTTAAAAATGCAGGTGCTAACGTAGCTGTTTCATCGGTAAACTTACCCTTGCCATTATTTATAAGCAACCTGCTTTTTGCAGGTAGCGGATATTTTCCCGACACAGTCCTGGCACCAATAAACAAATCCAAATCACCATCCTCATCAAAGTCTAATGGTACAACGCATGACCCCCCATTTTCAGTTGGATTAATTAATTCCTTACTAAGTTCAAAATGCCCATTATTATTTAAAAATAATTTGTCCTGAAATTGCACCCCACTATTAGCTAATGCAAACCCACCCGCAACAATATACAAGTCGTCGTCGCCATCTAAGTCAGCATCAAAAAATACTGCAGCCGTTTCGGCTAATTCGGTAATTACATTAAGTTCCGGTTGGTTTGATTTAACAAAGCCCTTATTCGTTGTTTGAAGAAACAATGCACCAGCTAGTTGTTGAGTTCCACATATGTATACATCTTTTAAGCCATCCTTATTAAGGTCGGCATAGGCTACTTTAGGACCAGCATAGGAAATCATACTAGGCAATAACGGTTGGACTTTAAAATCATTTACCGAATCGTCCTTATGTACAAATGGAATGGCATTTTCAATTACAGAAAATATAGGTCGTTGATTTATTTCAGCCATATTTAATTTAGGTGCAAACCGGGGTTGTGCAATTTCAATTCTTTTATTCGCAGTTATTCCCGACGTTATGCTGGTTTCTGTCATGTCAGGCCAAGTAATTACTAAGGAGTCAACTACTGCATCCGGGAAACCTATATGCACAGGTATTTGCATTGAAGACTGAAAACCATGAATTGGATTGTTTTCGACAAAATATTTTCCCGACTTACAATACACTGTCAATTTAGCACCAATTGCATTTATATTATTTGAATTTGCTTTTAAAGTAATATCAAGGTAATTACCTCCCTTATTTGTTTCAACTGTATTATTCCGATAAATCCCTGCAGCCTGATTCATTTTATTTACTACTAAATCTAAGTCGCCGTCATTGTCTAAATCTGCATACAAAGCACCATGTGAAAAATTATTTTCCTCAAAGCCCCATTCTGTACTTCTGTCTATAAAATTTAATTGCGCACCACCTTCATAAATAAAGTTATGCGTTGGAGTAGATTGTATCCCTTGTAACATTAAAAACATACGCTCATCTTTTTTACCTTGTACATGTTTTAGTCTTTCGTTAGCATAAAATTTTACAAAATCTCTGTTAATCATATCCCTTCCGTAACCATTGGTCACAAATAAATCTTTCTTACCGTCATTATTATAATCTGCTAAAAGCGCCGACCAGCTCCAATCCGTATTTGAAATACCGGCAAGTTGCCCTATTTCACTAAAGCTTCCATTACCATTATTCAACTGCAACATATTTCTCATCAATTGATGATAAAAGCCATTGCCTAGCATATTATTATACATCTCATAATTATCAGGCGCATATAATAATTTTTGGCGACGATTGTCTTGCGGTAGCATATCTAAAGTAAAAATATCTTGGAAGCCATCATTATTAATATCGGCAATATCCAAACCCATTGAAAAATAAGACAAATGTCCTATCCCTTTTCTTAGTTGTTCACTATAAGTACCGTCCTGGTTGTTGATATATAAATAGTCTTCTTCTATATAATCATTCGAAACATAAATGTCGGGCCATCCGTCATTATTAACATCGGCGATATTTAATCCTAATCCATAACCTAAAGGATTAGAAATAATACCAGCACGTTGTGTAACATTCATAAAAACGCCCTTTCTGTTTTCATACAACCTGTCGCCCGCATCTGGGTCAACCATTTTCTTTACAAAAGACGCATCAAAATTTCTTAAGTTTTTAATATTATGGTTTAAGACAAATAAATCTAAGTCTCCGTCCTTGTCATAATCAAAAAATGCAGCATGCGTTGAATACCCGTCGTCGGCTACGCCCATTTCTTTAGCCTTATCCGTAAATGTTAGGTTGCCGTTATTAATAAATAGCTGATTGGCTCTTTTTTGAGGGGCAACATCTCCTGAATAACAAACATATATATCAAGTAATCCGTCCCCGTTCACATCAGCGACCGATACGCCAGTTTTCCAGCCTTGCCTACCTTCTACCCCAGCCGCTGCAGTTA
>JBEDKT010000212.1:0-3873 GCA_041172025.1 Bacteroidota bacterium | reverse complement strand
GCATAATAGTTGGCATCATAATAATAAACCTGCCCTTTAATTTGCCTAACATTATTTAATAGATTAACTGCATTTTCCCAGTCACCATTTTTAAAATAAAAATAAGCTTGTTCAAATTTCATTAATCCTATTTCTTCATTGCTTAAGTCGTCAATACTAACTTTACTATAGGCACTTAAAGCAGGGTTCGCTAATTGTTTTTTGAAATAAAATTTACCTAAATAATAATTTAACCTTGAGTTGTAAATTCTATTATCACTTTCTGCTAACCATTTATTTGTGATGGTTTCGGCATAAGGTTTGTCTAATGCTAAGGAAAGCATTAAATAATAGTAATTAGCGTCGTTATTATCACTTGTTACTGCATAGATAGTCTGGAAATATTGGTAAGCAGTTATGGTATCTCCATTCTTTAAGGAACTTACCCCCTTTTGAAGTAAAATGGTTTCTTCAACTTTCTTTGCATTTGTTTGACTAAAAGCTGGGGTAAAGAAGAAAATAGTTAAAATGATGGCGAAGAGCCCCTTGCTATATGTTAGCATAAGATACCTTGTTTAATATTAGTATAAATTTACACCCACTTTATAGAACGCCTTGTTAAAGTATCTTATTGTGGAAAAACAGATTTCATTCGTAAATTTGTCAACAAGCGCAATAATTCACTTTTTTATAAAAAAACAAATATGTACGAACACCTATCAAATGTCCGAGTAAGGTATGCAGAAGCTGACCCAATGAATGTGGTTTATTATGGTAATTATGCTCAGTATTTTGAAGTAGCAAGAGTAGAAAGCTTAAGGGCATTAGGTATTAGCTATAAGGAAATTGAAGAAATGGGCATTATGCTTCCTGTTGTGGAACTAAATATTAAATATTTACGCCCCGCAAAATACGATGACTTACTAACCATGAAAACCATGATTAAAACACTTCCTACTGACCATAAAATTCAATTTGACCAAGAAATTTATAATGAAGAAGGTAAACTGCTAACAATTGGTGTAGTTAAGCTTTACTTTATGGATAACAAATTGGGTAATAAGGTTAATATGCCTGAATTTCTGAAGCAAAAACTAGCCCCCTATTTTAGTTAAAGCGCTCAATTTTGGCTTACTTTGCACCTCAACTTAATTGAATGAATCGGACACAGGCTACCATTATAACTATAGGAGATGAATTATTAATTGGTCAAGTAATTGACACCAATAGTGCTTATATAGCGCAAGCTTTAAACCTAATAGGCGTTAAAGTAACCAATCGTATTGCTGTTGGAGACGATAAAAAATCCATTAACGACGCACTTGACGCAGCTTCTTTGCATAATGATATTATTATTTTAACTGGTGGCTTAGGACCAACTGCGGATGATATCACAAAGCCATTATTGAATGAATATTTCAAAGGTAAAATGGTAATACACCAACCTACCCTTGACCATATCACTAATATTTTTGTGAATATTCATAAAAGGCCAATGATTGAAAGAAATCGTAAACAAGCCGAAGTACCTGATGTTTGCGAAGTATTGTTTAATGAAACAGGAACAGCGCCAGGTATGTTATTCAAGCAGGACAATAGGTTTTACTTTTCATTACCTGGTGTACCACACGAAATGAGGTGGCTAATTGACAACCAAGTAATTCCAGTAATTAAACAAAATTTCCAATCACACACTATTGGCCATAGAACCTTATTAACAGCAGGAATTGGAGAGTCTTTCTTAGCTGAATTAATAAATGAATTTGAAACGGCACTGCCGGAAGCTATTAAACTTGCTTATTTACCCAATTTCGGAGTGGTGAGGTTGCGTTTAACAGGAACCAGTGCCGACGAAAAAGAAATCAACCAAGCTTTAGATGCCCAATTTGAAAAATTAAAAAAGGTAGTAGCTGATTATTTGGTTACTGATGCCGATGACCCAATGGAAGTGGTAGTGGGAAATTTATTGAAAAGCAGGAATCAAACAGTGGCAACCGCCGAAAGTTGCACAGGAGGTTATATTGGTCACTTATTATCAAAACATGCTGGATCATCCCAATTTTATACTGGAGGGGTAATTAGCTATGATAATAGAATTAAAACTGAGTTTTTAGACGTTTCAACCGAAATCCTACATACAGTTGGTGCGGTAAGCCAAGAAGCAGTGGAACAAATGGCATTAGCTGTGCGCGAAAAAATGAATACAGACTACGGGGTGTCGGTTAGTGGAATAATGGGGCCATCAGGCCAAACCAACGAAAAACCACTTGGAATGGTGTGGATTGGGGTCGCAAACAAGGAAAAAGTGTATTCAAAGGTATTTTACCTACGCTTTGACAGAATCCGTAATATAGAAGTAACTGCAAATCAAGCGATAAATTTGCTTAGGTTATTAATAATCAACAAGATTTAGTCTTATTTTTGCTAAAATTTACCTCTATGTCTCTTGTAGATTTGGTGATGCCTAAATTAGGCGAAAGTATTATGGAAGCGACCATTTTAAAATGGTATAAATCTGTGGGAGATACTATTCAGTTAGATGAAACTTTACTTGATATAGCAACTGATAAAGTGGACAGCGAAGTCCCTTCAACAGCAGCTGGTGTTATTAAGGAAATTTTATTCGAAACAAATAGTGTGGTTCCTATTGGAACAGTTATAGCAAGAATTCAAACTGCAGGAACTGCGACTATTGCTCCACAAAAAGCAGTAATTGCCCCAGTAGAAGCTCCTATAGAAATAGCAACTACTGAAGTTCCTTATACACCAACAAACCTTGATTTACCAAGCAGTTTAAATAATGGAGAAGCTAAATTCTTTTCTCCTTTGGTAATGAATATAGCGCAGAACGAAGGCATAAGCATGAATGAACTTCAAACCATTCAGGGTACAGGAAGTTTAGGTAGGGTTTCAAAAAAGGATATTTTAAACTACGTAGACGCTAAAAAAAGTGGCACTATTAAAGTTTCACAACCAACGGTTTCAGCAGAGCCTATTCACACAGCACCTGTTGTCACTAGCCATGCTACTACACAAATAGCTACTAAACCTTTACCTGCAGATATATTTAATCAAGCCGCTGCATTTCAAACAAGTACTAGTACTGCAAAATTTGCTAGCCCAGATGAAGTAATTATTACTGGGAATACAGAAATTGTTGAGATGGATAGGATGCGTAAGTTAATTGCAAAACATATGGTGGATAGTGTTCAAACTAGTCCACATGTTACCTCATTTGTAGAAGCAGATGTAACGAATATGGTTGTATGGAGAGAAAAAGTAAAACAACTTTTTGAAAAAAGAGAAGGCGTTAAACTTACTTATACCCCAATGTTCCTTGAATGTATTGCTAGCACAATGGAACAATTTCCAATTATTAACAGCAGCTTACAGGGCGATAATATCATATACAAGAAAGACATAAATATTGGAATGGCTACTGCCCTACCTTCTGGCAATTTGATTGTTCCAGTTATTAAGGGTGCCAACCAATTAAGTATAGTTGGACTTAGCAAAGCCGTAAATAATTTGGCGAATGCTGCTAGAAATAATCAACTAAAACCTTCGGATACACAAGGTGGTACTTTCACAGTTACCAATGTTGGTACATTTGGAAGTTTAATGGGCACTCCTATTATTAATCAGCCACAAGTGGCTGTGTTAGCTTTAGGCGCCATTAAAAAAAGAGCCGTTGTTGTGGAAACGCCAATGGGTGATGCAATTGTGGTAAGGCATATGATGTATTTGTCAATGAGTTATGACCATCGTATTGTTGACGGTTCAGCAGGAGCTGGTTTCTTGTCGGCACTTGCTAAAACTTTAGAAAGTTGGGATCCTAACAGGCAATGGTTCCAATACGTTTAATTTTTATATGCGTTAAGCTAACAATAAATA
>JBEDKT010000211.1:0-8163 GCA_041172025.1 Bacteroidota bacterium | reverse complement strand
ACTTAAAAACCTTTCTAGTAGCTTATCTTTCTTTGTCATACAAAATTGCAACTATTATTTAGTTACAACAAATTTAAAATAAATACTTTGTTTTAGGTAACTTTATTTTACCTAACTACTTGTTTTACAATAAGTTACATAGAATTTAGCCTAAGTACTTCCCTGTTTGAGAAGCTTTGCATTTTGCCAATCCTTTTGGCGGACCTGCGTATACAACCGTCCCACCTCCGTCACCTGCTTCCGGGCCCATATCAATAACCCAGTCGGCTGCTTTAATAACATCGGTATTGTGTTCAACTACAATTAAAGAATGCCCTTGGTCAATTAAAGCATTAAAAGCTTTTAGTAATTTATGTATATCGTGAAAATGCAAACCTGTTGTTGGTTCGTCGAATATGAATAACATTTTACTTGACGCCTTTCCTTTACCTAAGAAACTTGCTAGCTTCACCCTTTGCGCTTCTCCGCCGCTTAAGGTATTACTACTTTGTCCCAACTTCACATAACCCAATCCAACCTCTTGCAGCGGCGCTATTGCTAAAACAATATTCTTTTCTTCTTTAAAAAATTCAACCGCTTCGTCCACACTCATCTCCAACACATCATGAATGCTTTTTCCTTTGTACTGCACTTCTAAAACTGTTTCCTTAAAACGCTTTCCACCACAGTCCTCACATGTCAAATGCACGTCGGCTAAAAATTGCATTTCTACTAATTGTTCGCCTTCACCTTTACAGGTATCACACCTGCCCCCATCCACATTAAAGGAAAAATGTTTAGGCAAGAAGCCTCTTATTTTTGAAAGTGCTTGCTTGGAATATAAATCTCTAATAGCGTCATACGCTTTAATATAAGTAACAGGATTACTTCTCGATGATTTGCCAATAGGGTTTTGGTCTACCATTTCTATCTCATCAATTAAATGCAAGTCGCCTTTTAAGGCAGCATAACCCCCTTGTATTTCAGTAGGTAATTGTTTTGATTTCAATAATGCATTGTACAATACTTGCTTTACTAAAGTTGTTTTTCCACTTCCACTTACGCCACTCACTACACATAAACTATGCAATGGAAATTTAACATCAATATTTTGCAGGTTGTGTAAATACGCACCTTCAATTTCAATGGTGTGTTTAACAGGCCTTGTTTTTTCAGGGATTGGTATAGAAAGGGTACCCTTTAAATATTTTCCTGTTAAACTATCCTTGTCCTTCATTAGTGCGGCTGCATTACCTACCGCAACCACTTCTCCTCCTAAGTGGGCCGCAAATGGCCCCATATCAATGATGTGATCAGCTAAACGCATTATTTGTTCATCATGTTCAACCACTACGACAGTGTTGCCTAAGTCCCTTAAATTTTGTAACACTTTTATTAACCTTTCTGTATCCCTTGAATGCAAGCCAATAGAAGGTTCATCCAAAATATATAATGAGTTGGTTAAGTTACTTCCTAAACAACGGGTTAATTGAATACGCTGGCTTTCCCCTCCACTCAAACTATTTGCCAATCGGCTTAAAGTTAAATAGCCCAAGCCCACATCCATAAGTGTTTGTAAACGTTGTTCTATTTCAACTAAAATTCTCTTTGCCACTTCCGTGTCGTGCACAGATAATTTTAATTTTGCAAACCAAGTTTGTAAATCCCTAACAGGCATTGCACATAATTCTCCAATATGCGTATCGCTAATTTTTACATACAAAGCTTCCTTGCGCACTCGGTACCCTTTACAATCGGGGCAATTTGTGCGGCCGCGATACCTACTTAGCATCACACGAAACTGTACCTTATATAAATGTGCTTCAACATCCTTGAAAAAATCGTCAATCCCCAATGCTTTTCCAAAACCTTTCCATAACTGTGAAGTTTGTGTTTTAGTTAATTTGTTAATGGGCTGGTGAATGGGGAATCCGGCCTTGCCCGCTTCCTTTACAAACTGATCCTTCCACCAAACCATCTTCTCCCCTTTCCAAGGCGCTACACCCCCGTCGTATACCGACAAATGCGGATTAGGGATTACCAAATTTTCATCAATACCTAATACCTGACTGTAGCCCTCACATGTTGGGCATGCCCCATAGGGATTATTAAAAGAAAACAAGTTGGGGCTAGGTTCGTCGAATTCTAACCCATCCAAACTAAACTTATTATTAAAATCCTGTAATGTATCGTTGTTTTTTTCAACTAATAATATGCCTTCCCCTTCGTAAAATGCAGTACCTATTGAATCACTTAGCCTATGCAAATCGTCTTCATCAAAGTCCTTAACTACAATACGATCAATGAGCACATACACCTCATGCCCTTTTAGTTTTTTTGTCAAATCAGGCTTCGATAATGCCAAGGCATCTTCTACCCTAACAACTTCAGATGTTGTTTTGGAGGCCCTTAAATAAATTCTAGTAAAGCCTTTTTGCAATAAAATATTTAACTCCTCCTGTACATCCCTTTTTGCTTGTTGCTTGAAATTTACCAATAGCACCATTTTGTCACCCACCTTCCCTTTTTGTATATAAGTTAACACATCCTGTACGTCATGTTTTTTTACTTCCTGACCGCTAATAGGAGAAAATGTTTTACCCACTCTTGCATAGAATACACGCAAATAATCATAGATCTCGGTCATACTTCCCACAGTGCTTCGGGGTGTGCGTGTAACCACTTTTTGCTCAATGGCTATTGCTGGACATAAGCCCTTAATATAATCCACGTCCGGTTTACCCATTCTAGACATAAACTGTCGCGCATAAGAAGAAAGGCTTTCGGCATAACGCCTCTGCCCTTCGGCAAATAAGGTGTCAATGGTTAAAGAGGACTTCCCACTACCCGACACACCAGTCACCACTATAAATTGTTCACGAGGAAAGTCAACAGTAACATTTTTTAAGTTATGTACCCTTGCTCCCACCACCTGAATAGCACCTTTGTCCTTTTTATGCGCAGCCATATACAAAAATAACAGAATCCAAGCCAATTGGTTGTGTCAAAGCGAATAAAATTTTAAGTATTAAAATGTGGATAGCGTTAAACCGAATTTCTTGTTTTCCACAAACACGATACCAACTGCTTATGGGCGTAATTTTCCAGTCCTATCCCTTCGAACACCTATAAAAAACTAAAATGAACAAAGTCCTAGAACTAACCGACAACGAGTTAATTCAGTCTTTTCAAGATGGAAACTCGCGCGCTTTTGACGCCCTTTTAGAACGTCACCATGAAAGAATTTATAATACCATTTTATTCATGGTCAAAGACAGCTATTTAGCAGAAGATTTAATTCAAGAAATTTTCATTAAAATAATAGACAACTTAAAGCAAAAAAAATATAACGAGGAAGGTAAGTTTTTGCCGTGGGCTTTAAGGATTTCTCATAATTTTTGCGTGGACCATTTTAGAAAAGTTAAACGTACTCCAACTATTAAAACAGGAGATGACCAAGATTTGTTTGAAATTATTAAACACTCCGACCATCCTGCTGATTACAAAATGACACGTTCGCAAACACATAAAAATATTCAAGAATTAGTTGACTTGTTACCGGAAGAACAAAGAGAAATTATTGTATTAAGACATTATGCTAATTTAAGTTTTAAAGAAATTGCACAAATGACCAACTGTAGCATCAACACTGCTTTAGGCAGAATGCGCTATGGCTTGATTAACTTAAGAAAAATGATGAACGAACGCGGAATGAGTTTATAGTAGCTAGTTTTATTTAGAAGCTATTTTGTTATACTAATCCAAAAAAGCCCTGCCCAAAAAATTGGAGCAGGGCTTTTTAATATCATTTACTTTAGTATCAATATTTGTTTACTTCGCTTTGTTAAAACTGCATTTTAACCAATTAAGGTATTCCTCAATGTCCGGCGTGTAGCCCACTGGGTTGGATGCAATTTTTTCTCCAGCGCTTAAAACAACATACAATGGTTGTGTTACTTGGCTAAAGTTTTCTGCCTGAAATGTTGCCCACAAATCACCTTCGCTCACTATTTCTTTTAACTGACCCGATTTTGAAGTATACGTAAATCGCTTTTCAGCTGGCAATAATGCACGGTCGTCCACATATAAGGAGAGTAAAATAAAATTATCTTTTATATAAGCAGCTACAGCAGGATCAGACCAAACATTTTCTTCCATCTTGCGACAATTCACACAAGCCCAACCTGTAAAATCAATTAATATAGGTTTGTTTTGCGCTTTAGCTAAAGCCAAGGCTTTGCTGTAGTCATTTGTTACATTCGCTTGTAAACCATGAGGTGTGTCCCCCGCAGCAAATAAACTATAATGAGTAGGGGGCGGGAAACCACTTAATAACTTTAAAGCGCCTGCATTCTTTGGTGCAATACCATATATTAAATAACAAGCAAATGCGATGGCAATGACACCTAGTACTTTTCTTGCATTTGCTATTGGCGCCCCTTTTACATCGTGTGGCAACCTTAACTTTCCAAATAAATACAACGCTAAGCCAATACTTATAAGCACCCATAAGCCTAAGAATACTTCTCGTTTTAATAAACCCCAATGTTGCACTAAATCGGCATTGGATAAAAATTTAAAGGCCAAGGCTAATTCTAAAAACGCCAATATTTTTTTAACCGTATCCAACCAACCGCCTGACTTTGGTAAGCTTTGTAGCCATTGCGGAAAAATGGCGAATAACGAAAAGGGCAATGCTAATGCAAATCCAAACCCCGCCATTCCCTGTGTTAAAGCCCATGCGCCACCTTGCAAGGAGCCAACTAGTAAGGTACCTAATATTGGGCCAGTGCAAGAAAAGGAAACAATAGCAAGCGTGATAGCCATGAAAAATATACCTCCCAAGCTACCTAGGCTGCTTTTAGAATCTGCCACATTTGCGATTCCACTTGGTAAAGAAATTTCAAAATAACCAAAGAAGGATATTGAAAAGAAAATGAAAATAATAAAGAAAATAATATTTAAAGTAGCGTTCGTTGAAATACTATTGAAAATTTCGGGCTGCACATTCCCCATTATATGAAAAGGCAAACTAGCTAAAACATAAATCAAAAAAATACTTAAGCCATATAATAAACCATTTTTAATTCCTTGCTTTCTAGTTTTAGAACGTTTAGTAAAATAAGAAACTGTCACGGGTATCATTGGAAACACACAAGGGGTTACTAAGGCAATTAACCCCCCCAGGAATCCTAAGAAAAATATAGCCAAACCACTTGACGCTCCAGTGTCATGAGCGGCAGTACCACAAGCATCTGCATCGGGTGTGGTTGCCGAAGCCGGTAATAAAATTTTAAACCCAGCTACTTTTTGTCCTTTTGCCAAGGCAGCTGCAAATGGTAATTCTAGTGGGTAAAACTGGTCCCCTTTGCCCACGTTTATTAAAACAACGCCTTTTAAGCTATCTGGCTGGAAACCTTTTATTTGAATTGCTTGATCAATATCGAAGGATGTCGTAAAAATAGTTGCTTCCGTAAATAGGATGTCCTTTTGTTTGTTTGGTTGCACTGAATAAGTAGGTGTACCTATGCCCTTAATCGTCTCTAAAGCAAACTGAAACAAAGGTGCATTTAGACCATCCGCGTTATTCCCATATACATGCCAGCTTTTTTGTAAAATTAATTTACCCTTTAATGAGTAAGTGCTATCGTTTACTAAACTAGCATTTACCGTAACCGACACAATACTATCGGCTTGGGCGTGGGAATTAATTGAACAAAAAAATACCACAATAAAAGAAAAGAAAAAAGAAATGACTTTATTCAAAATAAATTATTTAAAAAATTTTAGAACTACTGCCCTTTTTACAACAGTGACTACTGAATTGTAACTTCGAATGGAATGGTAACTGGCGGCAAACATTTTTCGTCATTGCAAACCATGTACTCAATGGTGCCACTCAGTTTTGTTTTACTTGCAGCCTTTAAAATAATAGCCTGTTTAAAATCCACCTTGCCTGCAAAAGTGCCTATAATAGCACCAAAGTTTTTATCATAATTTTTCTCCAGCTTGCCTACCTCTTTTGTTTTGCCATTTAATTTTACTAATGGGTTCGGCTTAAAAGTAACCGTAGTAGGGATTGGGCCTTTAGTGGCAAATTGAGAATACATATGCCATGGTGCATCAACAGTAGCTGTTAATACAATGTCGTACTGGTTAGTTGCTGTTTTAATTGCATTGTAAGACCACTTCACAGGGTTTACCCTTTGTGCTTGTACTGAAAACGCAAGTACTAATAAAGAAGAAAATAAAATTGCTTTTTTCATATACACTTTAATTTAGGGAGCTTGCTAATTCAACAACCCCAGTATTTTAAAAATTTCTTTCCCATCAATATTACTAAGGGCTTCCGATGTAGCACGCTCAGGGTGTGGCATCATGCCAAAAACATTACGCTTGTCATTGCAAATACCTGCAATGTCCATTGTTGCGCCGTTTGGATTAGCTGCTCCACCTATAGCACCTTGTTCATCGCAATAACGAAAAAGAATTTGATTGTTTTTTTCTAAATGTTCCAAAGTAGCTTTATCGGCATAATACCTGCCTTCCCCGTGTGCTATTGGTATTTGTAATGCTTTACTATTATCGGACTTTATAAAAACATTTTTACATATAAATTGTTGATTTGCGTTTTGCAATAAAGCACCTGGCAATAAACCACTTTCGCATAAAATTTGAAACCCATTACAAACCCCTAATACCTTGCCTCCTTTATTAGCAAATTCTATTACAGATTGCATCATTGGGCTGAATTTAGCAATTGCACCACAACGTAAATAGTCCCCATAGGAAAAACCTCCAGGAAGTACAATACAATCGTCTGTCGTAAAATGCGACAAGTCGCTATCTTTATGCCAAAGCATTTCCACTTTATAGCCAAGGTCTTTTTCTAAAGCATCTTGCATATCTCTATCACAGTTCGATCCCGGGAAAACAACAACGCCAAATTTCATAAACTACTATTTTACGTAAAAGGGTAATATTAAAGAATTACAAAGTTACCAAAATAGGCGGTTAATTTCATGCCAAATTCTTCACTTAAGCAAGGTGGTTATACACAATAACCAAGGCGCCCGCCCAAAACAACAAATTAGGTATAAATAGCCCCTTAGGCGTAGAATAACCAAAACTTATAAAACAGGCTAAAGGGGTAATAATTACCGCAGAAGCATATAAACCTTGTGCAGAGAATATAATTGGCTGGAAAAAAGTAAGTACTAGCATTAACAACATTACGCCCCAGTATTTCCTTACTTGAATAATAAACCTTGACTGTTGCTGCTGCCAATAATATACACCTACCATAAACTGAATAGACAATACCGCAATTGCTAAAATTATATTTAACTCGGGTTGAACCAATGGGTTTTTCCAATCTAATTTTGGCAGAAACTGAGAAAAATTGGCTGTATTATTTGTTATAAAAACAAAAGTGAAAATAAAATAAAAAGGCAACGTAATGCCCATTATCAATACCAGCCATTCCGTGATCCTAAAAGATCGGATAATAGTTAAAGCGAATAATACTACTGGGATAAGAATTGCAATTGGTTCATATAATAAAATTGATGCGCCTACAATAAGTCCAATATTAAACTCCAAGGTTTTGGGCTGTGATTGATCGTACAAACGCAATAGTTTCACTAATATCCAAAGGGATAAGCTATTGGCAATTAACCCTGTGCTAATTACATCCCAATAAGGAAATAACGCAGTTAATAGTATATAAGAGAAGGCAGGTAAATAACTTGTTTGCTGAAACATTTTCAACTTACTTAACAATAAATTAAGTTGAATAGCTTGGCTCAAAATGATAAAATGATAAATAATAACCAATGCTAGCGGTGCCATTGGTTTTATATAATTTAAAATTAATTGGGCCAATAGTCCATCAGTGGCATTAGCAACCACCATAGGAGGCTGCATCCAAAAATGAAAATGTAATAAAACACTAAATAGGACTAGAAAAAATAAATTAATGTCCGACCTGTCTCTGAATAAAAAAACCACGCTTAATTATTTATTTTAATTTTTGCAAAGCCAATTTTGTCTTTGTATTGGTAAGGAAGTATGGCTTCGTTTTCTCCAACTTGCTTTAGCATACGAGGCATCCATTCGTATCTTTTTTCCTGTAAAATAATGGCACTTCCTTTAGCCAAGGCCCCTTCTTTTGTTAAGGTATTT
>JBEDKT010000210.1:0-3994 GCA_041172025.1 Bacteroidota bacterium | reverse complement strand
CTAAATTAATTCATTTTTGTGTCTTCTTCTTCACTGAATATTTCAATCAAGTTGTTTTTGAAGCGATCCCAGAATTTACTCTTCCTTCTTTCTACCTGTTCAGGTGTCAAAGAAGTAGGCGCAGCTTGAGTTTCCGCTTTTTTAACAGGAGCTGAATTATTTATGTTCAAGTTATTAACAGTTAAAGATTTTGGCACTTCTACCTTCTTAAAATTCTCTGTAAATACCTTGTAATTTTGTTCATAATCGTTATAACCTTTTAAGATTAATCCGATACATGTTGAATACATTGGTTTTTTTAATTCATCAATATGATTTGGCGCCAAATGTTCGTTTGGTAAACCAATTCTTGCATTTAAACCTGTGATATATTCAGTCAATTGAATTAAGTGCTTTAGCTGAGAACCTCCACCTGTTAATATCACTCCACCATTTAACATGCGACTGTCTAGGCCTACTTGTTTTAAATGATAAGTAACAAAATCAAGGATTTCGCTCATTCTTGCTTGTATAATTGCAGCTAAATTCTTCACGCTTATTTCTTTTGCTGGCATGCCTTTAAGTCCTGGAATAGTTACATAAGCATTCGCTTTTGCTTCGTCAGAAAGCGCACTTCCAAACTGCACTTTCATTGCTTCTGCTTGGCTTTTCAATACGCCTAATCCCATTCTAATATCGTTTGTGATATTCTCACCACCAAAAGGGATAACAGCTGTGTGCTTTAGAATACCATCGTAGAATACGGCAAGGTCACTTGTACCTCCACCAATATCCAATATGGCAACACCTGCTTCCATATCAATATCGCTCATAACCGCACTTGCAGAAGCTAGTGGTTGCAATACTAAATCCTTAGTAGTTAAGCCACTTCTTTCTACAGAACGATTTATGTTTCTAATAGCGTTTCTGTCACCAGTAATAATGTGGAAATTTGCACCAACCTTAACCCCATTCACCCCAACTGGATCCTTAATATTTTGGTTATTGTCAACATGAAATTCCTGTGGAATTACATCAATAATTTGATCTCCTGCTGGAATAAATGTTTTACGTTGATTGTTTATTAACTGCTCTATTTCCCATGCTTGAATTTCATTTTCAGCGTCTTGACGCACCATATCCCCACGCGTTTGTAAACTCTTAATATGATGTCCTGCAATACCTACATATACTTCGTTAATATCTAAATCGGGATTACTTAACTGACAATTCTGTAAAGCTTGTTCAATTGCTTTAATGGTTTGGTCAATATTCAAAACTTGCCCATGTTGAACACCGTTGCTGTTGGCACGGCCAAAACCTAGGATTTCTAACTTGCCGAACTCGTTTTTTCTACCCGCAATGGCCGCAATTTTCGTTGTACCAATGTCCAGACCCACAATAATGGGAGAATCGTGCTGACTCATTTTTTTTGTTTTTAGTTGTTAGTGGTTTTGGAAGTTGACTTTTTGGGCATTACGGCCTTGGCAGTCTTCTTCACTTTATTTAACGATTTATTATTCGCTTTATTGTTCTTTTTTGTAATAGTTTTTTTGCCCGCTCCTTTAACAACTTTTTGTGTTGTTTTTGGCTTCACTTTGCTTTTAGGCGGCGCGCCCTTTTTCACTGCCACTAAAGGTTTCGATGGTTTAACTATGGCTGTAGGCTTTGCTACCAAAACGGTATCTGGAACCTTAATTTTAACCGTCGTTACAGTAGCCGTTTTTAGGGCAGTGGTATCTGGCATTTGCATAGCTAAAGTATCGGCACTAAAGTTGGCAAAAGGCAATACTCCAGGAGCGAAATAAATTGGCTGCATACCCTTTTTTAAAGCTACAATTTGGTGATCAAACCTACAGTCAAGGACTTGATAGGCATTTATCCCACTTTGTATCCAAACTTTCTTGTAAAATGTATAAAGCCTGTTTAGCTTATCCTCAATATTTTCAATCGAACCTAATAAAACCAAATGGTCTCCAAGTGCAGGTATCATTTCTAAGTCTCCATTTGGTGCTATGTTCACTTGTGCAACTTGCGCCGAGAAAAAACTGTCTTTTCTAATTAGCATTGCCAATTTTAACACCTGGCTTAGTAGTGCACTATCGGGCTTTGATAATTGTTCCTGGCCCGATGGGAAACCTGTAATAACTGGCAAACGCAATACAGTAAGTTGCTTTAGCGGTAATTGCTTAGCTGTAGAATCAATAAAGAAGGAACCTCCCGATGCAGTAAAAATTCTCGCTACTGGAATTCTTTGTTCAATCCTTACTTGTACTTCTTGTTTGTTATCAATAAAAATTTCGGCATTTTTAATCCATTTGATATTGGAAAGTGATTGTTCAATTTTTATTAAATTCAACCCAATAATAGGAACCCCTTCTTTCACCCCCTGGTCTGCTAATAATGCCTTTATTTCCATTTCATCCATGAATAATATGGCTGTATTATCTCCTACTAATTCAATTTGGACCCCGGTACACTTTTTTTGACTTTTATCCTGCCATGCGTAAGTGAATAGCACAATTAATGCGACACCTGCAATGCTCCATAATACCTTTCCTAATATATTTTTCCAGTCCTTCATTAATTTTTTGTAATTAGGTCTTTAACTTTTGTAATACAAGCATCTATATCGCCTGCTCCTGCCATTACAATTAATTTATCATTTGTTTTAGAAGCCCATTCAAATAAAGCTTCTTTTGTCATTACTTGTTTATTTTTAAGTTTCATCTTATCCAATAACATCTCACTACTTACTCCTTCAATTGGCAATTCCCTTGCAGGGTATATTGGTAATAAAATCACTTCGTCGGCCATATCCAAGGTTGCGACAAAGCCATCGCATTGGTCCTGCGTCCGACTATATAAATGAGGCTGAAATACAAGTACCATTTTCTCTCCAGGATAAATACTTCTCACTCCACTTATTAATGCATTTAATTCTTCCGGGTGATGTGCATAGTCGTCAATTAAAACTTTATTGGGCGTTTTAACTTTATATTCAAATCGACGTTTAACTCCCTGAAAAGCAGCTACTGCTTTAATTATTTTTTCATCTTCAATACCCAGTGTTAATGCTATGGCAATTGCTGCAGTTGCATTTTCTACATTATGCAAGCCTCCCATATTTAAAACCACCTGCTTCAATACTCCTCCCGGATGCACTAAATCGAAAAAATAAGAACCGTCAACAACTTTTAAATTACTTGTATGGTAAGAAGCAGCATTCTTGTCATAAGCATACGTACAAACAGTTTTATTGCTTGCGTCGGTTTTTACAGTAGTACCTAACTTTTGAATGAGCGTTCCACCTACTTTAATTTTATCGGCATATTGTCCAAAAGCCTTTAATACTTCTTCGGCTGTACCATAAATATCTAAGTGATCGGGATCTACTGCGGTTATAACTGCAATATTGGGTGAAAGTTTTAAAAAGCTTCTGTCATATTCATCTGCTTCCACTACTACAACGTTTCTTTCATCACTCCAAAAATTAGTATCATAATTAGATGCAATGCCGCCTAAAAATGCATTACAACCATATCCCGAATGACGTAATATATGAGCAGTCATTGAAGTGGTTGTTGTTTTACCATGGGTGCCTGCGATACCAATTGTAAATGCATTTTCTGTAATCCAATTTAAAACATCACTTCTTTTAACTACATTATATCCATTGTCTATAAAATAGTTTAGTTCCGCATGCGCACTAGGAATTGCGGGTGTATAAACAATCACTGTTGCTTCCTTGTCTAGTTGTTGTATGTCATCCTCAAAGTGTATTTTAATACCTTCTTTTACTAAATCATCTGTTAATGCCGTTGGTGTTTTATCATATCCTGAAACATACACCCCTTGCGTATTAAAATAGCGTGCCAAAGCACTCATACCAATGCCTCCTATGCCAATAAAATAAATTCTTTTAATATTTGTTAATGGGTTCATGCTTAGTTTTTTAACTATTTTGCTTTTGAATGTGTTGAATAATTTGCTCCGCAATTATATTATCTGCGTT
>JBEDKT010000209.1:0-8210 GCA_041172025.1 Bacteroidota bacterium | reverse complement strand
AGATTATTTAGCACTAGAATATATTCGTTTTGAAGACCGCCTTAAAATAGTGTATGATATAGAAGCAAATACACTTGCAAATCAAATGCCACCCATGATGCTACAAACCCTTGTGGAAAATGCGATAAAGCATGGACTAGGCAAGCATGTAGGAGATTGTACCATAAAAATTAGTTCTAAATACGAAGCACAGAAGCATGTGCTAGTAGTTGAAAATACAGGCTATTTGGCAGAAAAAGAACAAGGAGGATTTGGTTTAAAAAGTACAAGAGACAGATTAAATATTTTGTACCGAGGCAATGCTCAATTTGATATTTACCAGGGCCTTCCTGATTTAGTAATCGCAAAATTAGTTATCCCAATTTCAAATTTTAAAAACTAGACTATGTCAATAAAAGCAATTATTATAGACGATGAAAGGTTGGCAAGAAATGAGTTAAAAAAGTTACTAGAATTACATCCCGAAATACAAGTAATAGAAGAAGCAAGTGGCGTGGATGAAGGCATAGAAAAAATTGACTTAGTTAGGCCAGACTTGATTTTTCTGGATATACAAATGCCAGGAAAAACGGGTTTTGATTTATTAGCGGAATTAGAAAAAGCGCCAAAAGTTATTTTCACTACAGCATATGACGAGTTTGCCTTAAAAGCATTTGAGGTAAACGCGCTTGATTATTTGTTAAAGCCAATTGATCCTAAAAGGCTTGCTGATGCAATACAAAAATTACAAGCAGAAATACAATTAGAACAGGCGAGTTTATCGGGCAATCATCGTGGTCCATTAACCGAACTTGACCAAGTATTTGTGAAGGACGGGGAACGTTGTTGGTTTGTGAAATTAGCAGAAATAAGGTTATTCGAAAGTGTAGGAAATTATGCGAAAGTGTATTTCTCAACCCACAAGCCGTTAATTTTAAAGTCGTTGAATTCACTTGAAGATAGGCTTGACGATCGCGTATTCTTCAGAGCCAACAGAAAGCATATTATCAATTTGCATTGGATAGAAAAAATAGAACCTTATTTTAATGGCGGGCTTTTGGTTGAATTAAAGGGAGGAGAAAAAATAGAAATTAGTCGTCGCCAAACAGTAAAGTTCAAGGAAATGATGAGTTTCTAAAGCAGGCGCATAAACCTATTTATTTAAGCTATGTATCGCATTGGCGATGTCCTTTATTAGGGCAGGGTCTTTTTCTATAGCATTTCCTACGACAATAATATCAGCCCCAGCAACGCAGTTCTCAAGCGCCTTTTCGGGGGTGGTAATACCACCGCCAACTACCAGCGGAATTTGAATATTTTTTGCTACCTGTTGGATCATTTCAGCTGGGATAGCATGTTGTGCTCCACTACCGGCGTCCATATAAATAAGCTTCAATCCAAGCATTTCTCCCGCCATTGCGGTGCAGGTGGCAATATCGTTTTTGTTTGCAGGTATTGGGTTTGTATTAGATATATAAGAAACAGTGGTTGGAGTACCTCCATTAATAAGCATATAACCAACAGGGATAATCTCAAGCCCGCTTTGTTTCACAAAAGGAGCGCTAATTACGTGCTGCCCAATTAATAGCTCGGGGTTCCTTCCAGAAATCAAGGATAGGTATAATAAGGCATCCGCTTTTGGAGTAATTTGGTCAGGTGAACCAGGAAAAAGAATTACAGGAATAGTGCAGTGTTTTTTGATAATGGCTACAATATGGTCCAGGGTATTGGTAACTACCAAGCTCCCTCCAACGAAAAAGAAGTCCACTTTAGCTTCCAAGGCAATATCAATGGTTTTCAATAAAAGGGTGTCATTAATCTTGTCAGGGTCGATTAGTACGGCAAACGCTTTGTTCGACTGGGCCTTGCTATTAACAATTTTATCGTATGTTTCTTGCTTCATTTCGTATATTCTTGTAGGGTACTACATTTCTTAAGATCCCCAAAAATATTGATTTTAATGCTAATATGGCTGCCTTATTCATTTATTACAAAAAAAACTTATAATAAAAGATTTTATTTCCTCAGAAACTAACATTGCATGGGGATAATTCACGGAAATCAATAGGGTCGTGGGGTTTGAATAAATTCACTATCCTTATCCACAACCTGTTGATATTTCAGTTAAGGAAGTGTGGAACCAGAAGGATATTTTCGTATACCCAATAAGGTTTTTCAAATCCTATTGGAATTTTACGACCAACCCTATAAATAGAATTATATTATGGCTAATCCAAAAGCAAAAAAAGGCTTGCAGTTTCAACGCCTTTTTACAAAAGAAAATCTAACTCCATTTGAGCTATTTGAGTACGACTACAGAGACAGTGTCATCAAAAATCCAAACGGTGAGAAAGTTTTTGAAATGACAAATGTAGAAGTGCCAAAGCAATGGAGCCAAATTGCTACGGATATTCTAGCCCAAAAATATTTTAGAAAAGCAGGCGTTCCTCAACCAGATGGTTCATTAGGAAGGGAAACAAGTGTTAAACAAGTTGCACATCGTATGGCCAATTGTTGGCGTGTATGGGGTGAGCGTTATGGTTATTTCGCAACAGCGAATGACGCGCAAGTTTTCTACGAAGAATTAGTATATAGTATATTAAACCAATCTTGTGTGCCTAACTCTCCACAATGGTTTAATACAGGATTGCACGAAAGTTATGGTATCACAGGTGGTGCACAGGGGCACTATTATGTTGATCCTAAGGATAAGCAATTGAAGCGTTCTACAAGTGCGTATGAGCGACCTCAGCCGCACGCATGTTTCATTTTAAGCGTAAGTGATGATTTAGTGAATGAAGGTGGTATCATGGACTTATGGACAAGAGAAGCAAGAATTTTCAAATATGGTTCTGGTGTTGGTACAAACTTCTCTCAAATTAGAGGAGCTAATGAAAAATTAAGCGGTGGTGGTTCTTCAAGTGGTTTAATGAGCTTCTTGAAAATTGGTGACCGTGCTGCTGGTGCAATCAAATCAGGTGGAACAACACGTCGTGCTGCTAAAATGGTTTGTTTGGATTTAGACCATCCAGAAATTTTAGAATTTATTAATTGGAAAGTACAAGAAGAAGATAAAGTGGCTGCATTAGTAGCTGCTGGTTATGATAATGGTTATGAAGGAGAAGCATATGCAACTGTTTCAGGACAAAACTCAAACAACTCGGTGCGTATTCCAAATAGCTTTTTTAAAGCATTATCAGAAGACGGTAACTGGGATTTAATTGCGCGTACCGATGGTCGTGTGATGAAGTCAATTCCTGCAAGAGAAGTTTGGGATCAAATTTCAAATGCTGCATGGCGTTGTGCGGATCCTGGAACGCAATATGATACTACAATTAACGAATGGCATACTTGTCCTAAAGGCGGTCGTATTAATGCGTCTAACCCTTGTTCAGAGTATATGTTCTTAGACAATACTGCTTGTAACTTGGCTTCCATTAACTTGCGTAAATTCTTCAACGAAGACGACAATAGTTTTGATGTATCAGGTTTTGAATATACTTCTCGTTTATGGACCACAGTGTTAGAAGTTTCTGTATTAATGGCACAGTTCCCATCTAAGGAAGTTGCTCAATTATCATACGATTACAGAACATTAGGTTTAGGTTTTGCCAACTTAGGTTCAATGTTAATGGTAAGTGGTATTCCTTATGATAGCGAAGAAGCACGCGGTATTGCAGGTTCTATCAGTGCAATCATGACTGGTATTGCTTACAAAACATCTGCTGAAATGGCTTCTTTCTTAGGTACGTTTGATAAATACCAAGAAAATAAGGAAGACATGTTACGTGTAATGCGTAACCACCGCGCTGCAGCATACGATGCTGAAGATGCGTATGTAGGAATTGAAATTAAGCCACAAGGAATTAAAGCACAATTTACTCCTGACTATTTATTAACTGCTGCTACAAAAGCTTGGGATGATGCAGTTCAATTAGGAGAAAAATATGGTTATAGAAATGCACAAACAACAGTAATTGCTCCAACTGGAACTATTGGTTTAGTAATGGATTGCGATACTACAGGTGTTGAACCAGATTTCGCTTTGGTTAAATTCAAGAAATTATCTGGTGGTGGTTATTTCAAAATTATTAACCAATCAGTGCCTCAGGCAATGAAGAACTTAAAGTACACAGCTCAACAACAAGACGATATTGTTAAATATGCTGTAGGTGCTGCAAGTTTCGAAGGTGCTCCATTTGTAAACCCTGCTGCTTTATTGGCGAAAGGATTTACACAAGAAGAAATTGATAAATTAAATGGTGCTGCGAAGTCGGCATTCGAAATCGGATTTATATTCAACCGTTTCACATTGGGTGATGCATGTTTAACGCGTTTAGGATTCAAAGAAGCACAATTTGCTGATTGGAATTTTAACTTGTTAGAAGAATTAGGTTTCACTGAGGATCAAATTGACGCTGCAAACGATTACGTATGTGGTACCATGACAGTGGAAGGTGCGCCTCATTTGAAAGACGAGCATTTAGCAATATTCGATTGCGCTAACAAGTGTGGTAAAAAAGGAGAGCGTTATATTCATGCACATGGTCATATTAGAATGATGGCTGCATGTCAACCATTCTTATCTGGTGCTATTTCTAAAACAATCAACTTACCACATGAAGCAACAGTAGAAGAAATTGCTGATTGTTATTTAATGAGTTGGTCTTTAGGATTGAAAGCAAATGCATTATACCGTGATGGTTCTAAATTAAGCCAACCTTTAAGCAACAAGTCTGACAAGAAAAAGAAAACAGAAGGTGCTGAAGAAGAAGCGGTAGAAGTTGCTTCTCAAATGGTAGACTTAGGAAACTTAACAGTAGACGAATTATTAGAAGAAGTGCAAAAGCGTATGGCTGCATCAACTGATACTACCTTTAAGCAACAACTAGCTCGTATTGTTGAGCGTAAATCATTACCTGCAAAACGTAGAGGCTTCACACAAAAAGCAAGAATAGGCGGACAAGTATTATTCCTAAGAACTGGCGAATACAACGATGGTAAATTAGGAGAAGTATTTATTGATTTAGCAAAAGAAGGATCTACGCTAAGAAGCTTAATGAACTGTTTTGCAATTTCAATCTCTGTAGGCTTACAGTATGGTGTGCCATTGGAAGAATTTGTAGACAAATTTGTATTCACGAAATTTGAACCATCAGGAATGGTGGATCATCCAAATATTAAAACAACTACTTCAATTGTTGACTTTATATTCAGAGCACTTGCTTATGAGTACTTAGGAAGAACTGATTTAGTACATGTATTAGATAAGCCAACCGTAGAAAACTTAGGGGAGGAGGGCGACATTACCCTTGTGGGAAAGCCTGAGCTGAGTAGCATCCGCGTAACTGCGCCAGCTGCTACTCCAGTTGCTGCAAAAGCAATTGTAGCTGCTGTTGCTGAAACTGCAGGCGGTTCGATGGACCAAGTAAATGCTGCTGCAAAAAGCATGCAAAGCGACGCGCCTGCATGTAGCACTTGTGGACATATTACTATCCGTAGCGGTACTTGTTACAAATGTTTAAACTGCGGAACTAGCATGGGCTGTTCGTAATTAAATTGTTGATATGATTTTTAAAAGGGCCCTTTCAAAGGGCCCTTTTTGTTTTTTAACACCATTTGGCGCTATAGGAGAGCAGGCCTGGGGAGGGTTAATTGGCCAAGTATTTTTTAATACCGCTCATAAAAACACCTAAACAAAAACACCTTTCATTCATTTTTTTGATTAAATTTATTCTTTAATTCACCATGCTAAAACGATTGACGTATGTCAGATTTTCAAGTTAAAGTAGCTCCCAAAAGTTATGACGCAGTAATAGTAGGTTCAGGAGCAGGCGGCGGTATGGCAGCATATGTGCTTTCAAAAGCAGGCCTTAAGGTTTGCTTATTAGAAGCAGGCGCTGATTTTGATCCTGCAAAAAATTCTGCCCAAATGAAAAACCCTTGGGACTCACCACGTCGTGGAGCAAGTTCAAAATTCCGACCATTTGGTGAGTTTGATGGTTGTTATTGGGGATGGGATATTGATGGCGAACCTTATACACAAACAAAAGGCAGTGATAAATTTGAATGGTGGAGAGCTAGAATGGTAGGTGGAAGAACAAACCATTGGGGCCGTATTTCATTACGTTTTGGGCCACGTGATTTTAAAAGAAAAAGTATTGATGGCTTAGGGGATGATTGGCCAATAGGGTATGAGGACGTTAAACCTTATTATGATAAAATTGATCGCCTAATTGGAATATACGGCACGAATGAAGGACTAGAAAATGACCCAGATGGTATTTTCTTGCCTCCTCCAAAACCTCGTTTACATGAACTAATGTTTAAGAAAGCTGCAGGTGGTATAAATATTCCTGTGATCCCTTCTCGTCTTTCTATTTTAACGAAAAAAATAAATGACGAACGTGGCGCCTGTTTTTATTGCGGTCAATGTAATCGTTCATGTAAAGTGTACGGCGATTTTTCTTCTTCTTCTGTATTAGTTATGCCTGCTGTGTTAACAGGGAATGTGGATTTAATTACACATGCTATGGCAAGAGAAGTTATTACCGACAAGGAAGGAAAAGCAGTAGGTATTTCTTATGTTAATACATTGGACAAACAAGAATATCAAGTAAATGCAAAAGTGGTGATACTAGGTGCAAGTACTTGTGAAACTGCACGTTTACTGTTAAACTCAAAATCAACAAAGCACCCTAATGGGCTTGCAAATAGTAGTGGTGTTGTTGGTCGTTATTTACACGATTCAACAGGTGCTGCATTGGGTGGTGTGATCCCTTCTTTGTTTGGTCGTAAAAGATACAACGAAGATGGTGTAGGTGGAATGCACGTTTACACTCCATGGTGGTTGGATAATAAAAAATTAGATTTCCCACGTGGTTATCATATTGAATATTGGGGAGGCATGAGCCAACCTAATTACGGATTTGGAATGGGCCAACAAGGTTTAAATGGTCAATTCAAAGTGAATGGCAAAGCAAAAGAAGCGGGTGGTTATGGAGAGTCGTTAAAAGAAGATGTGCGCTTTTTCTATGGAGCTAGTGTTGGGATGGGTGGCCGAGGGGAAGCTGTTCCTAGGTTTGACAACTACTGTGAAATTGATAGCAGTGTGGTGGACAAATATGGTATTCCTGTTTTGAAATTCAATGTGAAAAATTCTGAGTACGAAATTAATCAGGCAAAACACATGAAGGAAACCTTTAAAGAAATCATGCATGAAATGGGTGCTGTAATTACTTGGGGTGGCGAAGACGATGCAAGTAATAATTATGGATTATCCAATCCTGGAAATATTATTCATGAAGCAGGAACGGTGCGTATGGGCAAAGATAAAAAAACTGCTCCTTTGAATGAATGGGGTCAAGCACACGATTGTAAAAACTTATTCTGTGTTGATGGTTCTGTTTTCACTTCACAAGCAGACAAGAATATCACATGGACTATTTTAGCATTATCAATGCGCACATCGGAATATATTTTAAAGGAACTGAAACAACAAAATCTTTAGATTTTATTGTTTTAAAAAATAAAAAAAGAGTTTATGGACAGAAGAAATTCCATCAAAGCGATATTATTAGGTACTGTTTCGGCAGCAGTTGTTTTAGATGCATGTAAAAGTGCAGAAACTACAGTAGCAGCGGTTAGCCAAGACGACTTAATGCAAGAAGAAAAGGATTATTTAGTGAAGGTAAATGCAATGCCAAAATTCTTTGACGCGCATGAAATGTCTACAATAGCTGTGTTAGCGGACATTATAATGCCAAAGGATGCAATTAGTGGTTCTGCAACCGACGCCAAGGTTCCTGATTTTATTGAATTTATTGTAAAGGATATGCCGGAACACCAAGTGCCAATGGCAGGTGGACTAAAATGGCTAGACTTACATACCTATAAAAAGCATACAAAGTCATTTATAGCGTGCACTAGGGAACAACAAATTGGAATAGTTGACGAGATTGCTTACCCTGCAAAAGCAAAGCCAGAAGTAGCGCAAGGGGTTAGTTTCTTCAATAAAATACGTGACTTAGTAACTACAGGTTTTTACACTTCAGAAATTGGGGTAAAGGACTTGGGGTATATGGGTAATGTGCCTAACCAATGGACAGGTGTACCGGACGACGTATTAAAACAATACGGTTTAGCATACACGGACAAAGAATTAAAAGAGTGTATTTAAAATTATAGACTTCTCCCAAAAGAAAGGTCCTCAATTTGAGGACTTTTCTTTT
>JBEDKT010000208.1:0-7810 GCA_041172025.1 Bacteroidota bacterium | reverse complement strand
GCCAATAGTTTAGTTACTAAAGAAGCGTCTAATAGGGTTTGGGCAGCACAAGCAGTGTTGTCGGAAATTGTAGGTTCGATTCAAAAAAAATAAAACCTGGGTTTATTAAATAGAAAGTAGCGCATAACTTATGGAATCATTATACGTCATTAAAATTGGAGGCAATATTGTAGACAATCCTGAATTGTTAACTCAATGTTTGCATGCTTTTTCGCAAGTAAAAGGCCAGGCTATTTTAGTGCACGGAGGAGGTAAGTTAGCGACACAGTTGGCAGGCACCTTAGGAGTGGAACAAACCATGATTGAGGGACGAAGAATTACAGATGCAGCCAGCTTGAAAATTGTAACCATGGTTTATGCAGGGGATATTAATAAAAATATTGTTGCACAACTACAAGCCTTGGGGGTGAATGCAATGGGTTTATCGGGAGCCGATGGAAACTTAATCCAAGCACATAAACGTTCACATGCAACCATTGATTATGGTTTTGTAGGGCATGTGGACTTTGTGAATGTGGTATTAATTGAAAATTTATTTGGGCAAAACATACGATTAATAATTGCACCTATTACACATGACGGTAAGGGGCAGTTGTTAAATACCAATGCCGATACCATTGCGCAAAGCATTGCGACTGCGTTGGCACCTTTTTATAATGTGCATTTAATATATGGTTTTGAGAAAGAGGGTGTTTTATTAGACATAAATAACCCAAGTTCAGTCATTGCGGAAATTGATAGGCCCAGTTACGACAAACTTAAAGAAGACAAAAAAATCTTCGAAGGAATGGTCCCGAAAATAGACAACGCATATCTGGCTTTGGCAAGTGGTGTACAATCAGTCATCATTGGTAAAGCAGAAAAAATGAATGAATTAATTAATGGTACAGCTGGTACAACAATCAAAAACTAATGGCACACAATAATAACATACTACAAAATATAGCTTTAATAACGGCTTTGCAAAAAGACGTAATCAATTTATTAAAAACACTTATCTCCATTCCATCCTTTAGCAAGGAGGAAGACAGGACAGCAGTTATTTTGAATAGTTTTTTATTAGAACGCAATGTAAAAACACAAAGGGTTAAGAATAATATATGGGCGAACAATTTATATTTTGATACGGCTAAGCCAACTATTTTATTGAATTCGCATCATGACACGGTAAAGCCAAATAAAGGATATACATGCGAACCATTTAGCCCATTTGAACATAGTGGGAAAATTTATGGGTTAGGCAGTAATGATGCGGGTGCTTCGCTAGTAAGCTTATTAGCTACTTTCTTATTTTATTATGAACACCAAAATTTACCTTACAATATTGTTTTTGTAGCATCGGCCGAAGAAGAAATTTCGGGACAGGATGGTATTGAATTGGTTTTGCCATTGCTGCCTTCTATTTCATTTGGTATTGTTGGAGAACCAACCCAATTAGAAATGGCTATTGCCGAAAGAGGCTTATTGGTTTTAGATGTGGTTGCTAGCGGAAAGGCAGGTCATGCTGCGAGAGAAGAAGGGGAAAATGCTTTGTATAAAATATTACCTGATTTGGAATGGTTTAGGACCTATAGCTTTCCAAAAGTTTCCGATTTGCTTGGTCAGGTAAAGATGACGGTGACGGTGATTGAAACCGAAAATAAACAACACAATGTAGTTCCTTCTACTTGTAAGATGGTAGTAGATGTACGTGTGAATGAACTGTACACCTTTGAAGAAATATTAACTATCATCAAGGCGCATGTTAAATCGGAAGTTACTCCAAGAAGCTTAAGGATGCGTTCGACAGGCATTGCATTGGATCATGTACTGGTTAAGGCTGGCTTGGCTTTGAACAAAGGCTATTATGGTTCGGTTACTACTTCTGATAAAGCGTTAATGCCATTTCCAACATTAAAAATGGGGCCTGGTGATTCTGCAAGAAGTCATACTGCTGACGAATATATATTTATTAATGAAATTGAAGAAGGTATTGTTACTTATATTCAATTACTTGAAAACATCTTTACACTATGAGTAAGCTTTGGCAAAAAAATAATCAAGTAGCTGCCGCTGTCGAAAAATTTACAATTGGTAATGACCAAGCTATGGATCAATACCTTGCAGCGTATGATGTACTAGGGTCCTTAGCGCATACTACCATGTTATCTGAAGTGGGGTTATTAACGAACGAAGAATTAAGTCAATTAAAAAAAGCTTTGGTAGACATTTATAAAACCATACAAGCTGGAAATTTTACTTTAGACGCAGGGGTAGAGGACATTCATTCGCAAGTGGAAATATTATTAACTGCGAAGTTGGGAGATATTGGAAAAAAAATACACAGTGCAAGAAGTAGAAACGACCAGGTTTTGGTTGATATTAAATTATTTCTGCGCGCAGAAATAATTAGTTTAAGTGAGGCTGTTCAGGGTTTCTTTACTTTATTACAAGCTAAAAGTGAAGCGCATAAAAATGACCTGTTGCCAGGCTATACGCATTTACAGTTAGCTATGCCTTCTTCTTTTGGACTATGGCTTGGGGCTTATGCAGAAAGTTTAGTTGACGACATGACTATGTTGCAAGCTGCTTATAAGGTAGTTAATAAAAATCCTTTGGGTTCGGCTGCTGGGTATGGTTCTTCTTTTCCTATTAATAGGACAAGGACTACTGAATTATTAGGTTTTGATACATTGAATTTTAATGTAGTATACGCTCAGATGGGAAGAGGCAAGGCTGAGCGCGTTACTGCAATGGCAATGGCTAATATTGCAGACACTTTAGCTAAGTTAAGTATGGACGCTTGTTTATTTATGAACCAGAATTTTGGATTCATTAGCTTTCCTGAATCCTTGACAACTGGTTCTAGCATCATGCCGCATAAAAAAAATCCCGATGTTTTTGAACTTATCCGTTCGTATTGCAATCGCATTAAGGCATTGCCAAATGAGATAATGATGATGACTACGAATTTACCTGCTGGTTACCATCGTGATTTACAATTATTAAAAGAACATTTATTTCCCGCATTCGAACAATTAAGGAATTGTATTGCAATGGCTTCTTTAATGATTGAGAATATGGAAGTAAAAAAAGACCTTCTCGAAGACCCTAAATACCAGTTTTTATTTAGTGTGGAAGAAGTGAATAAATTAGTAAATGAAGGCATGCCTTTCAGAGATGCCTATAAAAAAGTAGGTTTAGCCATTGAAGCGGGTGATTTTACCTATTCTACAGCCATTAAGCACACGCATGAAGGCAGTATTGGTAATTTATGTACTACCGATATAGCGGCACAAATGAAATTGGTTACTGACAGCATGAACACCGAAAAAGTTAACGAAAGAATTCAGTATTTATTAAATAACTAATGTATTTTTGACGGTCCCTTATAAAAGTTAAAACAAGTATTAAGTTTAATTTATGAAAAAAAGTATATTCTCCCTTATCGCTTTAGCTGGTTTTTTGACATTGAACGCACAAACCAAAAATACTATTGCAACAAAGGCTGCTTCGCCTGTAAAAAAAACAGTAGCAAATAAACCTGCAGCTACTACTGCTACTTCTTTGAAAAACACAAAGGATAGTGCATCTTACGCATTAGGTTACAGAATTGCACAAAGCCTAAAAGGGCAAGGTTTACAAGATATAAATTTTGAAATGTTTAAAAAAGGAATGGCTGCAGGTGTGGCTTCTAAAACAGAAATACCTGATAGCTTAATTGATGTATGTATTAAAAACTACCAAGATAAAATGAGCCTAGAAAAAATCACAATGAACAGAGCGACTGGAAAAGCGTTCTTAGAAGAAAATGCAAAAAAACCAGGTGTTGTTAAAATGACAAATGGTATGCAGTATTTAGTATTAACAGAAGGTACGGGTACAGAACATCCTACTTTAAAAAGTAAGGTAAAATGTCATTACCATGGTAATGACATTTTACCTTACTTTTTAAAGTAGGATGTTCTGTACCCGTACCTTCTGTTAATACTAAATACTGCATACCATTTGTCATTTTAACAACACCTGGTTTTTTTGCATTTTCTTCTAAGAACGCTTTTCCAGTCGCTCTGTTCATTGTGATTTTTTCTAGGCTCATTTTATCTTGGTAGTTTTTAATACATACATCAATTAAGCTATCAGGTATTTCTGTTTTAGAAGCCACACCTGCAGCCATTCCTTTTTTAAACATTTCAAAATTTATATCTTGTAAACCTTGCCCTTTTAGGCTTTGTGCAATTCTGTAACCTAATGCGTAAGATGCACTATCCTTTGTGTTTTTCAAAGAAGTAGCAGTAGTAGCTGCAGGTTTATTTGCTACTGTTTTTTTTACAGGCGAAGCAGCCTTTGTTGCAATAGTATTTTTGGTTTGTGCGTTCAATGTCAAAAAACCAGCTAAAGCGATAAGGGAGAATATACTTTTTTTCATAAATTAAACTTAATACTTGTTTTAACTTTTATAAGGGACCGTCAAAAATACATTAGTTATTTAATAAATACTGAATTCTTTCGTTAACTTTTTCGGTGTTCATGCTGTCAGTAACCAATTTCATTTGTGCCGCTATATCGGTAGTACATAAATTACCAATACTGCCTTCATGCGTGTGCTTAATGGCTGTAGAATAGGTAAAATCACCCGCTTCAATGGCTAAACCTACTTTTTTATAGGCATCTCTGAAAGGCATGCCTTCATTTACTAATTTATTCACTTCTTCCACACTAAATAAAAACTGGTATTTAGGGTCTTCGAGAAGGTCTTTTTTTACTTCCATATTCTCAATCATTAAAGAAGCCATTGCAATACAATTCCTTAATTGTTCGAATGCGGGAAATAAATGTTCTTTTAATAATTGTAAATCACGATGGTAACCAGCAGGTAAATTCGTAGTCATCATCATTATCTCATTTGGCAATGCCTTAATGCGATTGCAATACGAACGGATAAGTTCAAAAACATCGGGATTTTTTTTATGCGGCATGATGCTAGAACCAGTTGTCAAGGATTCAGGAAAGCTAATGAATCCAAAATTCTGGTTCATAAATAAACAAGCGTCCATACTTAACTTAGCTAAAGTGTCTGCAATATTAGCCATTGCCATTGCAGTAACGCGCTCAGCCTTGCCTCTTCCCATCTGAGCGTATACTACATTAAAATTCAATGTATCAAAACCTAATAATTCAGTAGTCCTTGTCCTATTAATAGGAAAAGAAGAACCATACCCAGCAGCCGAACCCAAAGGATTTTTATTAACTACCTTATAAGCAGCTTGCAACATAGTCATGTCGTCAACTAAACTTTCTGCATAAGCCCCAAGCCATAGTCCAAAAGAAGAAGGCATAGCTAACTGTAAATGCGTATAGCCTGGCAACAGGTCATTTTTATGCGCTTCACTTTTAGCTTGTAATAAAGTAAAGAAACCCTGAACAGCCTCACTTAAACTAATTATTTCTGCGCGCAGAAATAATTTAATATCAACCAAAACCTGGTCGTTTCTACTTCTTGCACTGTGTATTTTTTTTCCAATATCTCCCAACTTCGCAGTTAATAATATTTCCACTTGCGAATGAATGTCCTCTACCCCTGCGTCTAAAGTAAAATTTCCAGCTTGTATGGTTTTATAAATGTCTACCAAAGCTTTTTTTAATTGACTTAATTCTTCGTTCGTTAATAACCCCACTTCAGATAACATGGTAGTATGCGCTAAGGACCCTAGTACATCATACGCTGCAAGGTATTGATCCATAGCTTGGTCATTACCAATTGTAAATTTTTCGACAGCGGCAGCTACTTGATTATTTTTTTGCCAAAGCTTACTCATAGTGTAAAGATGTTTTCAAGTAATTGAATATAAGTAACAATACCTTCTTCAATTTCATTAATAAATATATATTCGTCAGCAGTATGACTTCTTGCAGAATCACCAGGCCCCATTTTTAATGTTGGAAATGGCATTAACGCTTTATCAGAAGTAGTAACCGAACCATAATAGCCTTTGTTCAAAGCCAAGCCAGCCTTAACCAGTACATGATCCAATGCAATGCCTGTCGAACGCATCCTTAAGCTTCTTGGAGTAACTTCCGATTTAACATGCGCCTTGATGATAGTTAATATTTCTTCAAAGGTGTACAGTTCATTCACACGTACATCTACTACCATCTTACAAGTAGAAGGAACTACATTGTGTTGTTTATTTTCGGTTTCAATCACCGTCACCGTCATCTTTACCTGACCAAGCAAATCGGAAACTTTTGGAAAGCTATAGGTCCTAAACCATTCCAAATCAGGTAATATTTTATACAAAGCATTTTCCCCTTCTTCTCTCGCAGCATGACCTGCCTTTCCGCTAGCAACCACATCTAAAACCAATAAGCCTCTTTCGGCAATAGCCATTTCTAATTGGGTTGGTTCTCCAACAATACCAAATGAAATAGAAGGCAGCAATGGCAAAACCAATTCAATACCATCCTGTCCCGAAATTTCTTCTTCGGCCGATGCTACAAAAACAATATTGTAAGGTAAATTTTGGTGTTCATAATAAAATAAGAAAGTAGCTAATAAGCTTACTAGCGAAGCACCCGCATCATTACTGCCTAACCCATAAATTTTCCCACTATGTTCAAATGGGCTAAATGGTTCGCATGTATATCCTTTATTTGGCTTTACCGTGTCATGATGCGAATTCAATAAAATAGTTGGCTTAGCCGTATCAAAATATAAATTGTTCGCCCATATATTATTCTTAACCCTTTGTGTTTTTACATTGCGTTCTAATAAAAAACTATTCAAAATAACTGCTGTCCTGTCTTCCTCCTTGCTAAAGGATGGAATGGAGATAAGTGTTTTTAATAAATTGATTACGTCTTTTTGCAAAGCCGTTATTAAAGCTATATTTTGTAGTATGTTATTATTGTGTGCCATTAGTTTTTGATTGTTGTACCAGCTGTACCATTAATTAATTCATTCATTTTTTCTGCTTTACCAATGATGACTGATTGTACACCACTTGCCAAAGCCAGATATGCGTTGTCTATTTTCGGGACCATTCCTTCGAAGATTTTTTTGTCTTCTTTAAGTTTGTCGTAACTGGGCCTATCAATTTCCGCAATGACTGAACTTGGGTTATTTATGTCTAATAAAACACCCTCTTTCTCAAAACCATATATTAAATGCACATTATAAAAAGGTGCCAACGCAGTCGCAATGCTTTGCGCAATGGTATCGGCATTGGTATTTAACAACTGCCCCTTACCGTCATGTGTAATAGGTGCAATTATTAATCGTATGTTTTGCCCAAATAAATTTTCAATTAATACCACATTCACAAAGTCCACATGCCCTACAAAACCATAATCAATGGTTGCATGTGAACGTTTATGTGCTTGGATTAAGTTTCCATCGGCTCCCGATAAACCCATTGCATTCACCCCCAAGGCTTGTAGTTGTGCAACAATATTTTTATTAATATCCCCTGCATAAACCATGGTTACAATTTTCAAGCTGGCTGCATCTGTAATTCTTCGTCCCTCAATCATGGTTTGTTCCACTCCTAAGGTGCCTGCCAACTGTGTCGCTAACTTACCTCCTCCGTGCACTAAAATAGCCTGGCCTTTTACTTGCGAAAAAGCATGCAAACATTGAGTTAACAATTCAGGATTGTCTACAATATTGCCTCCAATTTTAATGACGTATAATGATTCCATAAGTTATGCGCTACTTTCTATTTAATAAACCCAGGTTTTATTTTTTTTGAATCGAACCTACAATTTCCGACAACACTGCTTGTGCTGCCCAAACCCTATTAGACGCTTCTTTAGTAACTAAACTATTGGC
>JBEDKT010000207.1:0-2877 GCA_041172025.1 Bacteroidota bacterium | reverse complement strand
GTTCTTCATCGAAAACTGTTGATGCTTTAATGAGATTAGAGTTGCCAAGTGGGGTAGACGTAGAAATCAAAGTTTAATAATTAAATAGTTAAAGTATGCCAGGAATTATTGGTAGAAAAGTCGGAATGACTAGCATCTACAGTGCCGAGGGTAAATCATTGCCATGCACAGTTATAGAAGCAGGTCCTTGTGTCGTAACTCAGGTTAAGTCACAAGACAGAGATGGTTACGAAGCTGTTCAATTGGGTTTTGGAGACCGTAAGGAAAAAAACACTCCAAACGCTTTGAAGGGTCACTTTAAAAAAGCAAACACAACTCCAAAATCGAAGTTGGTTGAATTTAAAGGTTTCGAAAACTTAAGTCTGGGTGACCTGGTTAACGTTGATATCTTCGAGGAAGGTGAATTCGTTAGCGTTGTAGGAACTTCAAAAGGAAAGGGTTTCCAAGGTGTTGTAAAACGTCATGGATTCGCTGGAGTTGGACAAGCTACCCACGGACAACACAATCGTCTTCGTGCACCAGGATCAATTGGAGCATGTTCATATCCTGCTCGTGTATTCAAAGGAATGCGCATGGGTGGTCATATGGGTGACGAAAGAGTTGTAATGGAGAATCTTGTAATTTTGAAGATTCTTGCAGATAAAAATTTAATCGTGGTGAAAGGTTCAATACCTGGATCTAAAGGTTCAACCGTAACAATTTTGAAGTAATGGAAGCAAAAGTATTTGACGCTAAAGGTAAAGCTACTTCTAAAAAAGTAACGCTTTCAGATTCAGTTTTTGGAATTGAACCAAACGATCACGCAATTTACTTAGATGTAAAGCAACACTTGGCAAATCGTCGTCAAGGAACGCACAAAGCTAAAGAAAGAGCAGAAATATCTGGATCTACAAGAAAAATTAAAAAGCAAAAAGGAACTGGTGGAGCTCGTGCTGGTAGTATCAAATCTGGTACTCGTGTAGGTGGTGGTCGTATTTTCGGACCAAGACCAAGAAATTACCATTTCAAGTTAAATGTTAAATTGAAGAGATTGGCTAGAAAATCAGCTTTTTCTTACAAAGCAAAAGGTGATGCAATCATGGTGCTTGAAGATTTAAACTTTGACGCTGCAAAAACAAAAGATTTTAAGTCTTTGTTATCCGCATTAAAACTTGAGAACGAAAAAGTTTTATTGATTTTAGGTGAACAAAATGACAATGTATATTTGTCTTCTCGTAACCTTGGAAGAGTGAAAGTCGTAACAGCTGATTCAGTTAATACATATGATGTGTTAAATGCAAGAAAAGTTGTTTTGGCTGTGAGTTCAATTGAAGTTATTGAAAAGATTTTAAACTAATTGATGATGAAAGCAATTATCAAAAAACCAATTATTTCTGAGAAGGCTACAGGAGCGAGTGAAAAATTTAATCGTTTCACTTTCGAAGTAGACAGAAAAGCAAATAAGTTGGAAATTAAAAAAGCCGTCGAGAAAATGTATGGTGTCAGTATTACTGATGTTCGTACAATGAATTATGGCGGTGGTAAATCCTCTGTTAAATATACTAACAAAGGTATCGTTGAGCAACCAAGTAGACAATGGAAAAAAGCTGTTGTTACTGTTGCAGATGGAGAAGCGATTGATTTATTTAATAATTTTTAAGAATTTGACTAATGGGTCTTAAAAAATTCAAGCCTATCACTCCAGGGCAAAGACACAAGATTAACAGTGATTATTCAGAAATCACAACAAACGTTCCTGAAAAGAGCCTTGTTGCGCCAATGAAGAAATCTGGTGGTCGAAACAATGACGGTAGAATGACCATGAGATACATGGGTGGAGGTCACAAACAAAGATACCGTATCATTGATTTTAAAAGAGACAGGCATGATGTGCCTGCAACGGTTAAAGAGATCGAATATGATCCAAATCGTACAGCTCACATTGCATTGTTATTTTATGCAGACGGTGAAAAACGTTACATTATTGCACCAAACGGATTAAAGGTTGGTGACTCTGTTGTAGCTGGAAAAGCTGCTGCACCAAATGTAGGAAATGCACTTTTCTTAAGTGATATTCCACTTGGTACTGTAATTCATAATATTGAATTAAAACCTGGAAAGGGTGGTGCTATTGCTCGTGGAGCAGGTACTTACGCTCAATTGAACGCTCGTGATGGTCGTTATGCAATCGTTAAAATGCCTTCTGGTGAAACTAGAATGATTTTGACAACTTGTATTGCAACTATTGGTTCTGTTTCAAATTCTGAACACAACTTGGTAGTATCTGGTAAAGCAGGTCGTTCTCGTTGGTTAGGTCGTCGCCCACGTGTTCGTGGTGTAGTTATGAATCCTGTCGATCACCCAATGGGTGGTGGTGAAGGTAAGAACTCTGGTGGACACCCTAGATCTCGTAATAGTATTCCTGCTAAAGGATTCAAAACACGTGATAAGAAGAAGTATTCAGATAAGTTTATCATCGAAAGAAGAAAAAATAAGTAAGATATGAGTCGTTCGTTGAAAAAACCACCTTTCGTACATTACAAGTTAATGAAGCGAGTGGAAGATGCGCAAGCAGCGAGTAGTAAAGCAGTGATCAAAACATGGTCGAGAGCTTCAACTATAACTCCAGATTTTGTTGGGTTAACGTTTGCTGTACACAATGGTAACAAGTTTATTCCAGTTTTCGTAAGTGAAAACATGGTGGGACACAAGTTAGGTGAATTTTCACCAACTCGTAATTTCCGTGGCCATGGAGGGAATAGAAAAGATAAGAAAAGATAGAATTTAAACAGCCAAAGTCATGGGTGCTAGAAAAAGGTTAAGAGCCGAAAATTTAAAAGAGATTAAAACGACAATGGCAATTGCTCGTTTAAATGACTCTCCTATTGCTCCAAGAAA
>JBEDKT010000206.1:0-2512 GCA_041172025.1 Bacteroidota bacterium | reverse complement strand
GCATATAAACCTGGTATGTTTGTTTGTAATTCATAATCCACCCAAAGGCCTCCCATTGTATAGTGAACAGCAGGGTATATGCGCATTGGTACTTCGTAAGGATTTTCGCCAGTGATTTTAGCATACATTTCAAACAAGTTGCCGTATTTTTCTTTCACTACTTCCTTACCCATTGCAATTATTTGATCGATGTTAACGTCTTTCAAACCTTGCTTGCTAACTTCTATCTTACCATATCTTTCAATAGCTGCAGCATAATCTAAATAAACAGCTTGTTTTGAAGTGCCTACGCCATATCCAGCATCACATCTTTCCTTCGCAGCACGTGAAGCAACGTCACGTGGTACTAGGTTTCCAAAAGCAGGGTAGCGACGTTCTAAATAGTAGTCTCTTTCTTCTTCAGGAATATCGTTTGCCTTTCTTGTTTCACCTAATTTTTTAGGAACCCAAATACGACCATCGTTTCTTAATGACTCTGACATTAAAGTCAGCTTAGATTGATGATCACCACTTACAGGAATACAAGTAGGGTGAATTTGTGTAAAACAAGGATTTGCAAAATAAGCTCCTTGCTTATGTGCTTTCCAAGCAGCAGTTACATTCGATCCCATTGCATTGGTAGATAAATAAAACACATTACCATAACCACCAGTACATAATAATACTGCATGACCAAAATGTTTTTCTAATTCGCCAGTAATTAAATTACGTGCAATAATACCTTTTGCTTTTCCTTCTATTTTTACTACGTCTAACATTTCATGACGTGCATGCATTGTTACGTTTCCTAAAGCTACTTGACGCTCTAATGCTTGGTAAGCACCAATTAATAATTGCTGCCCTGTTTGGCCAGCAGCATAAAATGTTCTTTGTACTTGTGTACCTCCAAATGAACGGTTGCTTAATAAACCGCCGTATTCACGTGCAAAAGGAACCCCTTGTGCAACGCATTGGTCAATAATATTTGAACTTACTTCAGCTAAGCGATGCACATTTGCTTCACGCGCACGATAATCGCCACCTTTAATAGTATCGTAGAATAAACGGAATACACTGTCCCCGTCGTTTTGATAATTTTTAGCAGCATTAATACCACCTTGTGCTGCAATTGAATGCGCACGACGTGGTGAATCTTGAAAACAAAATGCTTTTACTTTATAACCAAGCTCTCCCATTGCAGCTGCAGCAGAAGCGCCAGCTAAGCCAGTACCAACAATGATCACTTCCATCTTTCTTTTGTTGGCAGGGTTAACTAGTTTACAATGTCCTTTGTAATCGACCCATTTTTCTTCTAGTTTTCCGGCAGGTATTTTAGAATCTAACATATATTATCTTTTATCTAACGTTTAGAGAAATTTTATTTTATTCTTTGTCTTATTTGATCCAATCAAAATAAAAACTAAGTGGCATTAAAGCAAAAAGCAAAGGAATTAAAATTGCAAAACCATATCCCATACTTGTAATGATTGCTTGGTACCTTTTATTATACACGCCAATTGTTTTAAACGCACTTTGGAAACCATGTGCCAAATGATAGGCTAGTGAACCACATGCTAACACATATAGTATTACTACATAAGGGTTGGTAAATACAATATCCATTTCAGCATATAAGTTATGAAGCTTGACCCCATTGTGTTCCATTTCTCCTAAGGCTTTTATATTGCCTATGCCACCTAAACGGCTTGGTGTCCAAAAATGATAAATGTGTGCAATTAAAAACAATAAAATTAAAGTACCCAAAATGGCCATACTTCTACTATACCATTTACTGCCGTCTTTGTAAGTTACTGCGTAACCAACTGCTCTTTTACTTTTGTTTTCAAGCGTCAATAAGTATCCTTGAATAATGTGCAAGAAAATGAAAAGAAACAATCCAATTTCTAAAACTCTAGGTACTGCATTACTTCCCATAAAATGGCCAGCTTTGTTAAACATTAAACCACCATCATTCGCCCAAATGGTTGCGTTTAGTCCTGCGTGCACTATTAAAAAAAGAATTAAAAAGATACCTGTGAATCCCATTACCAATTTTTTCCCAACGGAAGAGGTAAACATTTGTTTAAAGGTCATAATAGAATGATTTAAAATCGGCACAAAAGTAAGCATGAAATACGAGGTAATCACAAAACGTTTTATGATTTTAGGCATTCACCTAAAATACCTTAACAAGCTGTGCATAGAAATAACTATATATAATAAAAAAATCCCTTTCAAGCAGCAAATGAACCGCTCGCATAAAAAAATGAAAGGATCCGGCATTTGGCCTATTTTTATGGTATGATAAAAGTGCTTGGAATACTTTGGAACAGCTTTAAAATGGCTCTACAGGAGCTAAAAGTGAATAAATTAAGAACCTTCTTGTCTCTTTTTGGCATCACTATTGGTATTTTTTGCATCATTGGTGTGTTGGCAACCATTGATAGTTTGAAATCCAAAATCAAGAACGATTTATCAGGACTAGGAAATAATACCATTTTTATTGACAAATGGAGCTATGGTGGTGGTGGAG
>JBEDKT010000205.1:0-5387 GCA_041172025.1 Bacteroidota bacterium | reverse complement strand
CCATGGCCCTTTGTTAAGAATAGGGCAGTACTCCATTTGAAATTAGAAGTAACTTCTTTATTATAAAATAATTGATAATGTGTTTGTGTATAATTGTCGGTTTGGTTATCATAAGGCGTTCCTTCTTTTTCCATACCAGCAGGGTTATAAGTCCTATTGGTTGCTAATAATTCCTCGGGTACGCCATACCAAGCTTGATATGTTTTTTCTTTACCAGAAAATACATTTAACCTTAGTGAAGATTTATTTCCCCAATAAGTGCCACTCAAAAAGACGGACTTTAAATCGCTCGTCGCCCTGTCCATATAGCCGTCAGTTGTAATTTTACTTAACCTGCCATCAAAAGTGAATCGGTTTTTTAAAAGGCCTGATCCAAATTGTATATTATTTTTCAAACTGTTAAATGAACCTATACTATTGTTTAAAGTAAGGAAGGCATTTGGTTTGTAGTCATTGGTTGACAAATTCATAGTTGCCCCAAATGCACCTGCACCGTTGGTGGAAGCACCCACGCCTCTTTGTATTTGAATACTATTTACACTTGAACTAAAATCAGGTAGGTTTACTAAATAGGTCATGCTACTTTCTGCATCATTATAGGGGATGCCATTTAATGTAACATTAATCCTAGTGCCGTCGGTTCCGCGAATTCGAATACCTGTGTAACCAACGCCAGTTCCAGCGTCAGAATGCACTACAACCGAGGGCGTATTTTGTACCAAAAAAGGCAAATCCTGCCCATAATTAACTTGCGCAATACTAGCGCGGCTAATATTAGTTTTGGCAAATGGGCTATTATCGGCCACCCGAATGGACTTTACTTCAAGCGGAGGCAAGCTCCTAATGCTATCAGTAAACCGGTTAATACTATCTCTCTTGGCAAGAGACTGTCTTGGTTGCTGCGCCATAATTGGAGCTAGCAATAAAAATGAGGCAATTGTTCCCAATAACTTAGTCATGACTAAAGTTTACATGTTTCAAAAAATTGATACTGGGAACAGGAATAATAAGCTATGAGAAGTGCACGGAACGTGCGGTACCTTCCCTTCGCAGGAATTACCCTGTTCAGGTTCAACGGGTTTTATCTCAGCTTTTTACAGCACCCCGAGGACAAGGCGAAATTAATGTTATTTATTATAAGTTCAATTGTAACTTTAAGTTATGATTTACGTTTTACAGAACAAACACACTAATTATATGAAAAAGGTAATACTAGCTCTAATGCTATTGGCAGGTTATACAGCAGAAGCACAACAAAAAACAGGAATAATTTATGACAATAATGTCCAAAAGAGGAATGTAGGTAATTTTAACGCGATTAAAATTTCAAACGCCATTGATTTATATATTACCCAGTCAAATAGTTGTGAAGTTGCAGTAAGTGCGAGTAACGAGGAAGCAAGAGACAAGATTGTTACTGAAGTGCAAGGCGGCACTTTAATAATTAGAATGAAAGAAGAAAGCGGATGGAATTGGAAAAAATGGGGAGACATAAAGGCAAAGGCCTATGTAAGTGTAAAAGAATTAAATGCACTAACTGCTTCCGGGGCCTGTGATGTAAGAGTAGTGGATAAAATAGAATCACAAAAATTAAAAATTCAATTTTCGGGCGCTTCTGATTTTAAAGGCAATTTAGAAATTGGAACCTTGTCGGCAACCATGTCAGGGGCAAGTTCATATAAAGGAAGTTTAAAAGCAAACGCACTATTTTTAGATCTTTCGGGTGCAAGCGATGTAACCTTAAATGGAACTGCAGACGACCTTGTAATAGAATTGTCGGGTGCTAGCGAAGCAAACTTATTTGATTTATATACGAAGGCGGTAAAAGTACAAGCTTCGGGTGCCAGTAGTGCCGAGGTTAATGTTGCACAATTACTTAAAGCGCAAGCATCTGGAGCGAGTAGTATTGAATATAAGGGTAATGCAGCGGTCAAAGAATTAAATTCAACTGGGGCATCGAGCGTGAAGCGCAGAAACTAGCTTTCTACTGAAGTCGCTTGCAAACCCCAAAATCAATTCAAATTCTGTATTAATTCAGCATTCTTTCCAATAAACTTTGCCAAGAACTAATAAAGCCCTATCTTCGCCGTCCAAACATCGCGAGGTAGAGCAGCGGTAGCTCGTCGGGCTCATAACCCGAAGGTCGGAGGTTCGATCCCTTCCCTCGCAACATAATCCCGCTCCCGATTTCATATCGAGAGCGGATTTTTTTTTACTGTAACTTTGTACAATTAATAGATAGGCATGAAAGTTGGGTTTGTAAATATATTTGGGAAACCAAACGCAGGTAAAAGCACTTTACTGAATGCCATAATGGGTGAGAAGATGGCTATTGTGTCGTCTAAAGTGCAAACCACACGTCATAGAATTAAGGCCTTTTTGAACAAGGTGGACGAATACCAAGTCATATTTTCAGATACGCCAGGTATCATTGACCCTAAGTATAAGCTGCACGAAAAAATGATGGGGGCGGTTAAGTCCGCTTTAGAAGACGCTGACTTGGGTTTATTGATGGTGGACGTAAGGGACGATTTCGACGAAATTGACGCTATGTTTAATGCACTTAAATTAAAAGTGCCTTGTATTGTGGTTATGAATAAGTCGGATTTAGCAGTTGCAGGAAGGGTTAAAGAGGCTAATGCTTACTTTAGTACAAAACCTTACTGTACAAAAATTATTTCTATTAGTGCATTGAATATCAGTGATATAGACAGGTTAATGAAAGTTATACTAGAACTCATTCCTGAGGGTGGCCATCCATTCTTTGACCAAGAGGATTTAAGTGATATGCCTACTAAGTTTTTTGTGAGTGAGATGATCCGTGAAAAAATATACCAATTGTTTGGCGAGGAAATCCCTTACCATACCGCAGTTTTGGTAAATTCATTTAAGGAACAGCCTTTACTAACTAAAATACAGGCTGACATTGTGGTGAATAGAGAGACGCAGAAGGCTATTATTATAGGAGAGAAGGGTAAGATGATTAAGGAGATAGGCACTTTGGCAAGAAAGGATATTGAAGCCTTTATAGGTGCAAAAGTTTACTTGGAGTTGTTTGTTAAGGTGAAGCCTAAGTGGAGAGACAATGATACCAAGCTAAAAGAATTTGGGTATTAATGGTAATTGTAAGTAAATACATTTAATGTATTGATTATTAGTTATTTAAGATAGTTTATTTGAATATTAAATTAAGATTATTATGAGTTATACAGTGGCTATTGTTGGAAGGCCTAACGTAGGTAAAAGCACTTTATTTAACCGTTTCTTGGAAGAACGTAAAGCAATTGTGGATGATATTAGTGGTGTTACCAGAGACCGCCAATACGGTATTACCGACTGGAATGGTAAGTCCTTTAATGTGATTGATACAGGTGGTTTCGTGCCTGATTCTAAGGATATGTTCGAAACTGAAATCAGAAAGCAAGTTAGAATTGCCATTGATGAAGCAAACGCCATTGTATTTATGGTGGACGCTGCAGTAGGACTAACTGATTTAGATGCGGCAATGGCTGATATGCTAAGAAGAAGTGTTAAGCCTGTGTATGTTTGTGTGAACAAAGTAGACAATTCAACTAGGGCTTTAGAAGGAACTGAGTTTTATGGTATGGGTTTCGAGCATAACTACTTTGTGAGTTCAATTTCAGGTAGTGGCACTGGAGAGTTGTTGGATGCCATCACGGACGGCATGAAGGACGAACCAGTTAAGGTAGTAAATGATGAACTTCCTGAAGGTGCAGAGCCTGAAGAAGCTCCTGCTGTTCCTAAAATTGCCATTATTGGTCAACCCAATGTGGGCAAGAGTTCTTTGTTAAATGCAATGATTGGACAGGACAGAACAATTGTAAGTGATATTGCAGGTACTACCCGCGATACCATTCATACTCATTACAATATGTTCCAAAAAGAATTTATTTTAATTGATACGGCAGGTATAAGAAGAAAGAATAAAGAGAAGGACGATTTGGAGTTTTACTCCGTTATTCGCGCTATCCGTGCTATGGATGAAGCCGATGTTTGCTTAATGGTTATTGATGCTGTTAAGGGAGTGACTGCCCAGGATTTAAGTATTTTTAGCCTTGCTGCTAAAAAAGGAAAGGGTGTTGTAGTATTAGTTAACAAGTGGGATTTAATTACCAAGGAAACGAATACAGCCCGTGATTATGAGAAAACATTAAAGGACAAACTGGCACCTTTTACAGACGTGCCCGTCTTATTTATATCGGCGGTTGAGAAAACACGTATTTTTAAGGCTATTGAATTGGCTTTGGACGTGTTTGACAATAAACACCGTAAAATACCTACTTCTAAGTTGAACGACATTATGTTAAAGGCTATTACTAAGTACCAGGCGCCTGTGGTTAGAGGACATGTGATTAAAATCAAGTTTGTCTCTCAGCTGCCTACTAGGGTACCAAGTTTTGCCTTCTTCACTAATTTCCCTGACGATGTTAAGACGCCATACAGGAATTACCTCGAAAATCAGGTTAGGGCGAATTTCAAGTTTACAGGGGTGCCAATTAGAATATATTTTAGAAAAAAGTAATATAATTAAATAGCCCACTCATAGGGTGAAAATGGCCTAAAAAGAAAGTTTAGTTAAAATTTGGTTATTTTAGCCCTAAACAATATCTTCGCCAACGTATTTTTGATATCAAACTTAAAAAAAAACTAACATGAAAAAAGTATTCGCAATTTTCGCTATCGCTGCATTAACTGCTTGTGGTGGTGCTTCTACTGAAGCTACAACTGATTCTGCTGCTACAACTGTTGACACTGCTGCTGTAGTTGCTGATTCAACTGCTGTTGTTGCTGATTCAACTGCTGTAGTTGATTCTGCTGCTAAGAAGTAATTTAGAAGTATAAATTAATTTATACATCTTATAGAGAAAGTCCTCCCGAATATCGAGAGGACTTTTTTTTGCCCCTATGTGATCATTTTTGGCATTAATATTGCCTATATACAATAGACTTAACCAACGTGTTTATTTGTGGGTTGGCTATGTCATTTTGACTTTTTAAAAAATATAGTATGATGAATAAATTTCTAATTAAAGGGGAAGAAGAGGACAATGAGTTTATTCCTTTATTCTCTTTTAATGAACAAGATGTAGAAAATGAGCCTGAGCTTGAAATTGATTCTTTAATACCTATTCTGCCTTTACGTAATACTGTTTTGTTTCCTGGGGTGGTAATTCCAATTACAGTAGGTAGGGATAAAAGTATTCAAGCAGTTAAGGCTGCTTTTAATAAGGATAAACTCATTGGGGTAGTTTCACAGAAGGACGGGAATATTGAAGACCCAGGTCCGGCCGATTTATGTAAAATAGGCACCGTAGCTAAAATCGTTAAAATGATTAAAATGCAAGACGGCGGGACTACTATTATAA
>JBEDKT010000204.1:0-3768 GCA_041172025.1 Bacteroidota bacterium | reverse complement strand
CGCCTTCTAATTCTAACGTAACACCCTTGGTATTAAATGCTGCAAAACTTTGTCCTGCTGTTCCATTAAATTTAAAGTGAATAGTGTCTTCAGGTAAACCCGCGTCCTTATAAATCTTTGTAATTTCATTTGAAACAATTGTACCTACTGTCCTGTCAATATTTCGGATATTAAAGGAAGCAGTTACTTTTTGTTTATGATCAATGGCAGGTTTTGCTGCTGCTAGTAATTCCCAGTCCAATACATTTGCTAAGCCATGATCCTGCGTTTCGGTGCAGTATAAGCCAACATTTTCATCGGCTGGTTGTTTATATAAAACGTCACTTAAATCTAAATTTTTATATTTCCAATGTTGAATGTTGTCACGCATACGTAAGGCGTCCACTTGCCCTACCATTTCATTCACAGTTTTATAACCCAATTCTGCCATAATTTCTCGTAACTCCTGTGTCATGTATTCAAAGAAACGAACTACATGGTCGGGATCACCTTTGAATCGTTTACGCAATTCAGGGTCTTGTGTAGCAACGCCAACAGGGCAGGTATTCATGTGACACTTACGCATCATAATACAGCCTTCTACAATTAATGCTGCAGTAGCAACACCCCATTCTTCAGCACCTAATAGTGTAGCAATGGCAATGTCACGGCCTGTTTTCATTTGGCCATCGGCTTGCACCACCACACGGCTTCTTAATTTATTTTTAACTAATGTTTGATGTGTTTCTGCCAAACCTAATTCCCATGGTAAGCCAGTATGTTTTATAGAACTTAAAGGGGAGGCGCCCGTGCCGCCATCAAAACCTGCAATTAAAACTACGTCTGCTTTCGCTTTTGTAACGCCTGCTGCTATAGTACCCACACCTGCTTTAGACACTAACTTAACATTGATACGTGCCGCACGGTTTGCATTTTTTAAGTCAAATATTAATTGTGATAAATCTTCAATAGAATAAATGTCGTGATGTGGTGGGGGAGATATTAGTCCTACGCCAGGAGTGGAATGTCTTGTTTTCCCAATCCATTCGTCCACTTTGTCGCCAGGTAATTGTCCACCTTCTCCAGGCTTTGCACCCTGAGCCATTTTTATTTGTATCTCATCGGCTTCGGTTAAATATTCACTAGTCACCCCAAAGCGGGCGCTTGCAACTTGTTTAATTGCGCTACGCATGGAGTCGCCATTTGCTAGTTTTGTAAAACGTATTGGGTCTTCTCCTCCTTCACCTGTATTGCTTTTCCCACCCAAGCGGTTCATGGCAATGGCTAATGTGGTATGCGCTTCCCAAGAAATAGAACCAAAGGACATAGCACCTGTTGCAAAGCGTTTATAAATTGCACTTGCGGGTTCGACTTCATCAATTGAAATAGAAGGTCGTGTTGGTGAAAATTCAAACAAACTACGCAGGGTACAAGCCTTTTCGGTTTGGTCGTTTACTAACTTTGAATATTTTTTAAAGCTTGTATAATCTGCATTGCTAGTGGCGTGTTGTAACAAATGAATCGTTTGAGGATTGAATAAGTGCGCTTCTCCACGTCGCTTCCATTGATAAACACCTCCAACCATTAATCGGTCAACAGGGGATGATTTTTTTGCAAAAGCTAATTCGTGTTTAGCCAATATTTCTCTTGCAATTTCATCCAATCCCATTCCGTCAATCCTTGAAGTAGCCCCTGTAAAATGACGACTAACAACTTCTTTATTAATTCCAATAATTTCAAATATTTGTGCACCCTGATAAGATTGTAAAGTAGATATACCCATTTTTGAAAATACTTTGTACAATCCTTCATTCACAGCTTTTATATAATTTTTCTTTAGCTTATCAATTTCATAATCTGTTTTAATTAAATTATTCAATTTCATGTCACGGATAGTAGATAATGCTAAGTAGGGGTTAATAGCAGTTGCGCCAAACCCAATTAAACAGGCGTAGTGATGTACTTCCCACACATCTCCTGCTTCCACAATAATTCCTACTTTGCCTCTTAGTCCTTTTCTTATTAAATGGTGGTGCACCGACGAGCAAGCTAATAAGGAAGGTATTGCTGCATGTTCTGAATCTATAGAACGGTCGGTTAATACAATTACTTCAAAGCCGTCTTCCACTGCGTCTACTGCATACCTGCAAAGCCTATCTAGGCCGCGTTTTAAAGAACCTGTTGCGCCGTCTGCTCTAAAATAACATTGTAAAGTTTTCGCTTGAAAAACACCTGTATCAATACTTCTTACTTTTTCTAATTCATGATTGCCTAAAATAGGATGTTTTAATGCAACACAATGCGTAGCCATCGGATCCTCAACCAATAAATTACCTTGACTACCTACAAAAGTTGCTAAGGACATAACCATGCGCTCTCTGATTGGATCAATAGGAGGGTTGGTAACTTGCGCAAATAGTTGTTTAAAATAACTAGTAATATGTTGTGGTTGATCACTTAATACGGCTAATGGCGTATCTGTTCCCATTGAACCAATGGGTTCTTTTCCGTCCAAGGCCATTGGCGTAATAATATGTTCAAGGTCTTCTTTAGTATAACCAAATGCCTTTTGGTATTTGAAAATTTGATCGTGTTCTAAATGCGTAAACTGAATTCTTGGTGCTGGTAATTCTTCTAATCGGATTTTATATTTATTTAACCAGTCGCCGTATGGTTGCTGGCTACATATAGTTTGCTTTAATTCTTCGTCGCTAATAATACGTCCCGCTTCCATATCCACCACGAACATTTTTCCTGGTTGTAAACGTCCTTTTTCAATAATGGTTGATTGGTCAATTGGGAGTGCACCCGTTTCAGAGGCCATAATAACTCTGTCGTCAGTGGTTACACAATAACGCGATGGGCGTAATCCGTTTCTATCTAATGTGGCGCCAATAATTTTACCATTTGTAAATGAAATAGAAGCTGGGCCGTCCCATGGTTCCATCATTGCAGCATGGTATTCGTAAAATGATTTTTTAATGGGATCCATTAATTCATTGCCATCCCACGCTTCAGGTATTAACATCATCATTACATGTGGTAAAGAACGACCGGCCAAGGTGAGTAGTTCAATTACATTGTCTAAACATGCAGAATCTGATTGTCCATTAGTCACAATTGGTAATATCATTTCTAATTCTTCCTTCGAAAAATAAGGTGATAATAAACTATTCTCATTCGACCTTAGCCAATTCAAATTCCCTTGTAATGTATTAATCTCGCCATTGTGTGCGATATAACGAAATGGCTGTGCTAATTTCCAAGAAGGAAATGTGTTGGTAGCAAAACGTGAGTGTACTAATCCAAATGCAGAAACTACTTTTTTATCACTCAGGTCGGGGAAGTATTCCCTTACTTGATGGCTGGTTAATTGCCCTTTGTAAATAATAATATTTTGAGAAAGGGAAGTCATATAAAAACCAATAGCTTCTTTCTTGATTGTATTATTAATAGTGTGGGATGCGTAGTTTTTTAATATAAATAATTTACGTTCAAAATCGGCGGGATCGTTTATTTGATCAGGCTTTCTTAAAAAAACTTGCTCCATAATGGGTTCAACCGACAAGGCAGTTTCGCCAATGGTGGTTTTGTTTACAGGTACTTTTCGGTAGCCAATTATTTCTATGCCTAATTTTTCGGCGGCACGTTCAAAAATTTCTTTACATTCTTCAGCTACTCCTTTTTCAGAAGGGAAGAAAGAAAAGCCTACACCGTATTCATTGATATTTGGTAAGTGAATACCTTGTTTAAGCAATTCGCTAAAGAAAAATTCATGCGGTATTTGAA
>JBEDKT010000203.1:0-5294 GCA_041172025.1 Bacteroidota bacterium | reverse complement strand
TTCTTTCATGTATCTAAATATGAAAGTAAGAATTAAGGTTGCAATGTGAGAACCATCCACATCAGCATCCGTCATAATAATTAATTTATGATAACGAAGCTTTACAATGTTTAAGGCTTTTGGATCTTCTGGAGTTCCCACTGTAACACCAAGTGCAGTGTACATATTTCTAATCTCCTCGTTCTCGTATATCTTGTGCTCCATTGCTTTTTCTACGTTCAAGATTTTACCACGTAATGGTAGAATTGCTTGGTAGCCTCTATCACGTCCTTGTTTCGCAGTACCACCAGCCGAATCTCCTTCGACAAGGTATAGCTCACATTTTTCAGGATCACGCTCGGAACAATCTGCTAGTTTACCAGGTAAGCCTCCGCCAGATAGTACAGTTTTACGTTGTACCATATCACGTGCCTTTTTTGCAGCAACACGCGCCTGAGCAGCTAAAATAATTTTAGAAATTACGTATTTAGCTTCTTTAGGATTCTCCTCTAAATAAGCTTCTAATACTCTAGAAACGGTAGTTTGCACCACACCACTTACTTCACTATTACCTAGTTTAGTTTTTGTTTGACCTTCAAATTGTGGCTCAGGTACTTTAACAGAAATAATAGCACTTAATCCTTCTCTAAAGTCATCTCCTTCTACAGTTACCTTCGCACGTTCAAACAAACCTTCCTTATCACCATAGCTTTTAAATACACGTGTAAGTGCAGTTCTGAAACCTGTTACGTGTGTGCCGCCTTCAATGGTATTAATATTATTTACATAAGAAAATATATTTTCTTTGAAATCGTCGTTGTAAGTTAAAGCAACTTCTACCATTACGTTTGAAGCTTCGTCTAGGCCTTCAACATATAATGGTTGTGAGATAATTGGTGTTCTGTTACCATTCTTATCTAACATTTGCACAAATTCTACAATACCCCCTTCGCTATAAAAAACATTTACATAAGGTGCACCGCTTTCGTCTAGTTCCCTTAAGTCGGTAAGCGTAATATTGATACGTTTATTTAAGTAAGAAAGTTCGCGTAAACGTCCTTCTAAAATTTCTTTACGGTAAACAGTTTCTTGAAAAATTGAATGGTCAGGCCAGAAGTGAACCCTAGTACCTGTTTTAGAACTTGTGCCTGTTTCTCTTACTGCGTATTTAGGAATACCAATACTATATTCTTGTTCAAAAGTTTTTCCTTCTCTTTCAACGGTAACCAATAATTTACTACTTAATGCGTTTACACAACTCACACCCACTCCGTGCAAACCACCCGAAACTTTATAAGTATTTTTGTCAAATTTACCACCAGCATGCAATACAGTCATTACTACTTCTAGTGCAGATTTTTTTTCTTTGGAGTGCATTGCAGTAGGGATACCACGGCCATTATCTTGTACACTTACAGAATTATCATTGTGAATGACTACTTCAATATGGGAACAGTAGCCGGCTAATGCTTCATCAATGGAATTGTCTACTACTTCATATACAAGATGGTGTAAGCCCTTTGACCCAATATCACCAATATACATTGCGGGCCTTTTTCGAACGGCCTCCAAGCCCTCTAAAACTTGTATACTATCGGCACCGTAATTCTTGTTTTCTGCGGATTCGCTAGATTGTAAATCTTCTGACATAAAATGATTGAAATTTTGTTGTTTTTATAGGCATTCAGAATGCATACAAACTTAAGAAAATTAAGGGTTTGAGCCTTAATTTGGGCACCTATAGTTATCCCCATTTTGGTGATTTTGTGAATACCTTAAAGTGGCTAAAAACGGCTTAAAATGCCCTTTGCGGGCATTATAGGTAATGGTCGCAATAATGCTGTTTTAAAATGTCAATACTTAGTCATTTTTGTGTCATCAATTGAACAATTTAAACTGGTTTAATGTTTATACATTAAATTTGTATTCGGTGAATCAAGCATTAGATATATTAAAACAAGTGAACAAACCCAATGGGTTTGCGGGTATGGCATTGCTTTACAATAAAGAACAAAATATACCAGGATCAACGCAGTATACCATCAATCGTATTCTTGCGCAAAGCGCCTGGGATGCAGAAGATACGGGTATGTTTGTATATCATTATAACGCCAGTCGTCCCGAGGATAATTATTTAGAATTAAGGTTCTGCATTTCTGGAAACAGGTATTGTGATAATAAATTATGTGGTAATTGTACGCAATTACCTACAGAGGAATGTGATGGGCCGCTTCGTACCATTGATATTTTTGCTTTTCATTTTACTTCCTCTTTTTTACACCAGTTTGTACATAATGTAAAATTGACTACTACAAAGGATGAGCTATTAGCATTCAAACTGCCTAATGCGTTTACTAAAACTTTCTCGTTGAGTTTAAATAAGCGTAAAATTTTAGATGATGTCTTAAATCATAGCTATACGGGGTCCCTTGAGAATATTTTTATCAATGCTAAAATACACGAGTTACTTTTACGTAGTTTGGAGAGTATAGTAGATGAAGAAAAAGAAGAAGGTTTTACTTGTAAGTTTTTAGCAGATGAAAGAGGCAAGGACAGCATATACAAAGCACGTGAAATTTTATTACAACATATTGGCGACCCTATTACGATTAAAGAATTGAGTCGTAAAGTTGCGATGAATGAATGTTATTTAAAGAAAGGGTTTAAGGAAGTATTTGGCACCACTATATTTGATTTTTACCAACAGCAAAGAATGGAGCATGCAAAATATTTATTGTATGAGAAATCATTGAGTGTAACCGATGTATCGGCATTGCTAGGCTATTCTTCAATCTCACACTTTTCGGCTGCCTTTAAAAAACATACTGGCTTAAAGCCTTGTGAGTTATTACACTAATTACTGCTTTTTGCTTAAGTGGTTAATTTTTACTTAATTTTATTTCCATTAAACTAATTGTATGCGTAACATATTTGGTTTTGCATTTTTAATGCTATTTAGTGCTTGTATTAATCAAAGAGTTGATTTAATTGTACATCATGCACAAATTTATACAGTCAATACCGGTTTTGCGGTTGCAGAGGCAATGGCAATTCAGGATGGCAAAATTGTAGCTATTGGCACGAATGATGATATCCTAAAGGAATACCAAGCCGATAGTGTGGTGAATGCAAAGGGGATGCCTGTATATCCTGGTTTTATTGACGCACATGCACACTTTATGGGTTACGGGCAAGCATTATATTCAGTGGATTTAATGTTTGTTAATTCATGGGAAGAAGCGCTGCAAAGAATTAAGGACTTTGCTAGTAAGCATCCCGGAAATACTTGGATTACAGGAAGGGGATGGGACCAGAATAGGTTTCCTGGTAAAGCATTTCCTACGAATGCGGAATTGAATTTATTATTTCCTAACCGTCCAGTTATTTTACAACGTGTAGACGGACATGCAAGCATCGCCAACCAAACTGCACTAGATTTGGCAGGTGTGAAAGTGGGGCAAACTATATTAGGAGGTGCTATTGTTGTTAATAATGGAAAACTTACTGGTTTATTAATTGACAATGCAGTTGATATTGTTACGAGTAAAATACCCGCAGCAACAAAACAAGACTATAAAAATTGGCTAACTGCAGCACAACAAAATTGTTTTGCCACGGGATTAACTACAGTTACCGATTGTGGTTTAAGTCCAACAGATGTTGACAGAATAGACGAATTGCAAAAAAGTAACGACTTAAAAATGCGTTTGTATGTGATGTTGAGTGACCAGCCTAGTACCTATACTTCAAAGTACTTTATGGACGGAGGTTTTGTTACTGATAAACTAATGGTGAAGGGCGTAAAGGTATACGGTGACGGTGCTTTAGGTTCAAGAGGTGCTTGTTTATTAGCACCCTATGCGGATCAAAAAAATTGGTCTGGCTTTTTATTAAGTAGCGAAGCGCATTTTGATTCAGTAGCAGCTAAGTTAATTAATACTGATTTACAAATGTGTACACATGCAATTGGAGATAGTGCAAATCGCGTTATTTTAAAAGTATATGCGAAATATTTAAAAGGGAAGAATGATAAACGATGGAGAATTGAACATGCTCAAATTATTAATCCTAGCGATTTTCATTTTTTCGGGGATAATAGTATTATACCTTCAGTACAACCAACGCATGGCACAAGTGATATGTATTGGGCAGGAGAAAGGTTGGGTGCAGAAAGATTAAAGGGCGGCTATGCTTTCAAGCAATTATTGGAACAAAACAATTGGTTGCCATTAGGTACCGATTTCCCAGTAGAGGAAATTAATCCATTTAAAACATTTTTAGCTGCTGTTGCAAGACAGGATAGTAAAGGTTTTCCGGCTGGTGGTTTTCAAATGGAAAATGCGTTAACACGTGAACAGACTATACGTGGCATGACTATTTGGGCAGCAAAAGCAAACCGCATGGAAAAGCAAGTTGGTAGTTTAGAAATTGGCAAGAAGGCCGACTTTATTTTACTCAATAAGGATTTAATGAAAGTACCGGTAGATAGTATTTTACAAGTAAAAGTTTTGAAGACTTATCTGGGTGGCGAGCGAGTTTACTAAACCTATTCGTACACTGAATTAAATTTTATTTTCAAAATATATTTTTATGAAAAAAGGTATTTATATAATTGTGTTATCATTTTTGAGTATAACCAAATTAGCAGCACAGTCAAATTTGTATGCAAAAACAATTTTTTTTGAATTAGGTGGACCAGGTTTAGCATCGGTTAACTATGATATGCGATTTAATAAAACTGGTCGGGGACTTGGCTTCAGGGCTGGGTTAGGCGGATTTCCTGCTTATAACCTGAACTTAGTTACATTTCCTTTAGGTGTAAACTATATAGCTTCAAAAGACAATAAAAACTTTTTTGAATTTGGCGCAGGTTTTACGGTATTATCAGCAAATACAGACGAAAGTAACGTTTTCTCGGGCAGTTTTGGACATACCACTTTAGGCTACCGCTTACAGCCCAAGGATGGCGGTTTCACATTTAGAGCCACTATGAATCCGGTTTTTGTAAGTGAAGGGTTCTTTCCTTTTTATGCAGGAATTGGATTTGGTTGGAAGTTTTAATGCTTGATATAAATAATTAATAAAAATGCCCTCAATAAGTGTCTAACTTTTTGAGGGCATTTTAAATTATAAAGGGCTTTTTATTATAGTAAATTTACAACCCTACCATTTCTTTAGGTATTACCCATGCGTCAAATTCCTCAGGGGTAACATAGCCTAATTTTACTGCCATTTCTTTTAAGGTAGTACCTTCTTTATGTGCTTTTTGAGCAATCTCTGCCGACTTGTAATAACCAATTTTAGTGTTTAGGGAA
>JBEDKT010000202.1:0-2565 GCA_041172025.1 Bacteroidota bacterium | reverse complement strand
ACATATGTTGTGGAAAGAAAATATATTTATGAAGTATTATCGAAAATTAATAAAAATTAATATGAAAAAATTGCTGTTTTTAGCTGGGTTTGTTGTAATCGCGTCAACAAATATCGTTGCTCAAAAAAATGACACAAGCGGCATGGCCGCAGGTTTAAAAAAGGACGCTGCTCCGAAAACGGGCCCCAAGGCCTATTCTGAAGTAATTACGAAAAAAGCAATTAGCCAAAAAGGCGTTTTTTCGGTTCATTCTTTAGACGACAAATTCTACTTTGAAATTCCTGACAGTTTACTAGGTCGTGAATTATTAGCCGTTACCAGGTATGCTAAAGTTGCAGGTGGTGCCAGAAAATATGGTGGCGAAGAAGTGAACGAGCAGAGCATCAAATTTGAAAAAGGGCCTAACCAAAAGCTATTTATGCGTGTAGTGACCCTTATTAGTAAGGCAGATTCCACCCAAACTATTGCAAAAGCAGTCAAAAACTCCTATTTGGACCCAATTGTAGCTGCTTTTGAGATAAAGGCGCTTGGAAAAGACTCCACTAGTTATGTAATTGACATTACCGACTTTTTTAAAGGTGATAATCAAGCAGTTAGCTTATCTAGCTCTGAAAAAAGGAATTTTAACTTGTCTAGCTTAGCGGCTGACAGGTCCTATATTGAGAGTATCAAGTCTTATCCAATAAATATTGAAATTAGAACGGTTAAAACCTTTAACGCTAGTTCACCAATGCCTGGTAGCCCTAGTGGTGGCACTGTAGTGCCAGCAGCAGCTGCGGCTGGTGCAGTTACTTTTGAATTGAACACGTCTGTGTTATTACTACCTAAGGAGCCAATGGGCAGACGTTTATTTGACAATAGAATTGGCTATTTTGCTGATAATTTTGTTGAATATTCTGATGACCAACAAAAAGTAAAAAACCAAGTTTTTGCAGTTAGATACCGCTTAGAGCCTAAGCCAGCTGACTTGGAAGCTTACAAAGCAGGAAAATTAGTTGAACCAATTAAACCGATTGTTTATTATATCGACCCTGCTACTCCAAAAAAATGGGTTCCATACCTTATTGCAGGCGTAAATGACTGGAATACTGCATTCGAGAAAGCAGGTTGGAAGAATGCTATAAGTGGCAAGGAATGGCCTAATGATAGCACAATGAGCCTAGAAGACGCTCGTTATTCAGTGATTCGTTATTTCGCATCTGATATTGAAAATGCTTATGGCCCTCAAGTGCATGACCCAAGAAGTGGTGAAATTTTAGAAAGCCATGTTGGATGGTACCACAACGTTATGAGTTTAGTGCACGATTGGTATATGATCCAAGCTGCAGCTGTTGATCCTAATGCAAGAAAAATGAAATTTGATGATAGCTTAATGGGTAATTTAATTCGTTTTGTTTCTTCTCATGAAGTTGGACACACACTAGGCTTAAGACATAATATGGGAAGTAGTAACAGAACTCCAGTGGAGAAATTAAGGGATAAAACATGGGTTGAAGCAAATGGTCATTCTGCTTCCATCATGGACTATGCACGTTTTAACTATGTTGCACAACCAGAAGATAAAATTGGACAAATGGGCTTGTTCCCACGTATTGGCGATTATGACAAATGGGCCATTCAATGGGGATATACTTATACAGGCGAGAACGACGAATACGCAGATAAGAAAATCACGAACAAATGGGCACTTGAAAATTTAAAAAATCCTCGTTTATGGTTTGGCGGAGAAGGAAGAAATGATGACCCTCGTGCGCAAACAGAAGACTTAGGTGATAATTCAATGCTTGCTAGCGAATATGGTATCAAAAACTTAAAACGTATCATAGTTGGCTTACCAGAGTGGACTAAAGAAGACGGAGACAATTATGAAAATTTAACTGGCATGTACAACCAATTAGCAGGTCAGTTTTCTAGATACATGGGGCATGTAGCTAGAAACATTGGTGGTGTATATGAAACATTAAAAACAGTTGAACAACCAGGCGACGTTTACACACCAACTCCTGTGGCAATTCAAAAATCTGCAATGGCATTTTTACAGACTCAATTATTCGCTACACCAAAATGGTTGTTAGATAATAATATTCTAAATAAAATTTCTAACCCAGTTGCAAATGAAAGAATTCAGTCTATTCAAGCTAGCACGCTTAGAAGTTTGTTAGATAAAAATCGTTTATACAAATTGATTACAATTAGTACTAGATTCCCTAGCGCTAGTTATTCATTGAACGAAATGATGGATGATACTAGAAAAGGTTTATTCTCAGAATTAGCAAACCGTCAAGCGGCTGACATATTCCGTCGTAATTTGCAAAAATTATACGTAAGTCAAATGGGTGAATTAATTAACCCTGCAGCTAGTGCACCAAGCGCAATGAGCGCCTTTATGCCAACATCTGCAGATGTTAAAAATACAGATGTTGTTTCTGAAGCAAAAGCACAATTGAAAAAATTAGCTGCTACAATTCAAGCAAACAAAGCAAGCATTAGTGATGCTGCAACTGTAAACCACCTAAGTGATTTACAAGATAGAATTAAGGAAATATTAGATCCTAAATAATAGCT
>JBEDKT010000201.1:0-3613 GCA_041172025.1 Bacteroidota bacterium | reverse complement strand
CCGTCTTAAGGTGGTTTTGCCGGGGGTGTTCACCTCTTCCCATTCCGAACAGAGAAGTTAAGTCCCCCATGGCCGATGGTACTTGGGTTTTCCTGGGAGAGTAGGTAGCTGCCTTATTTATTAAAGAATCCTTTCCGATTTATATCGGAAGGGATTTTTTTTGTCCATACTTTTTTGAATTTATGTATGCTCAATCGTCTTCTATCATTGCAGCAGTATCGTATTTATATATTGTATAGACACAAGAAAGGTCAATTGAACTATCAATTGACCTTTCTTGTGTAAGTATGGCAGCCTTAATTTAGTTATGCAACGTCAACGCCTGTAGATGCAATCCATAACTTGTAAAAATCTTCTCTGTTTAGTTTAATTTGAATAGCTTCTTTAGCCTGCTTAATTCGTTCAAACTTTGTTGTGCCAATTACAGGCGTAATTCCTGATGGGTGTTGGTATAGAAATGCCAAAAGTAGCTGGTTTATACCGGTATTATATGTTTCTGCTAATTCCGTTGCTTGCTTTAATATCCTTGAATTTCTAGTATTTGTTTCTATAAAAAGGTCAGCACCTAGTGGCGACCAGCTTTGTACTTCAATTTTTTTAATTTGGCATTGATCTAAAATTCCATTCTCAAATGCTGACAAGTTTGTCAAGGAAATCTCTAATTGATGGGACTCTATTTTTATTTTATTTGACAATACTTCAACCTGGCTTATCGTAAAATTGGAGACGCCGAATTTTTTTATTTTTCCTTCGTTTTTTAATTTGGTAATTACTTCTGCAATTTCGTCTGTGTCTAATAAAATATCAGGTCGGTGAATTAAAAGCGTGTCAATATAGTCTGTGTTAAAATTTTTCAATGACTGCTCCACCGACTTAGTAATATGTGACGCGCTAGTATTGTAGGATTTAATAGTATGCAATGGCCTATTCGGAGTCAACATTTGTATCCCACATTTTGTTATAATATTTATTTTTTCTCTTAAACTATTATTACCTATTAATGCTTTTCCAAAATCAGCCTCAGTGGTATAGTGTCCGTAAATATCGGCATGATCAAATGTATTTAATCCTATTTCCAAACATTGGTTTATGATGGTTTCGTATTCATTTGTATTATAGTTAGCGCCCCAGGCTCCCCAACGCATACAACCTATGATGGGATTGTGTTTCATGATTTCTTAAAATTTTTGACAAAAAAAATCCCGACCCTTTGAAAGGGTCGGGATGTATTGCAACGAGGTTGATTAATATCTGTTATATTCACCACCGCCATTACCACCACGGTCACCACCGCGATCGCGATTGTAACCACCACCACCGCCACCACGATTTCCACCACCACCTGCGCCATAAGGCTTCTTCGTGAAGGTTCTTTCGCCTTCAGGACGTGGAGTTGATTCGTTTACAACGATGTTACGACCTAAAATTTCAGTGTCGTGTAGTTGAGCGATAGCTGTACGAGCTTCGTCATCATTAGCCATTTCAACAAAACCGAAACCTTTGCTTCTGTTGTTGTTAAATTTGTCTGTTACAATTTTTGCACTTGCTACTGCTCCAAATGGAGTGAAAAGTGCTTCAAGGTCCTCGCTAGTCATGTTCCAGCTAAGGTTACCAACATAAATGTTCATGTTCTTTAAAATTAAGTGATCTAAAATACCAAAGTCGGCAAACTACCTCCCTTGGACTTATCGAAGATAGGTATTATTAATTGCAAAATACTTTTTTTTAACTTTTTAATATTATTTATCCCCAAATAGGCTATAAAACTAACAAAAAACCCTTTCTAAGGGTATAGAAAGGGTTTTTTTAACCAAGATTAAGGTAATCTTGAATTATTTGAAAGGCTTAGATTAAGCTTCAGCAGTAATTTCCATTTCGATTTCAGTCGTTTGACCGTTACCGAAGTCAATTGTTGCCTTGTAGCTACCTAATTCTTTAATTTCGTCTGAAACAGAAATACGTCTTCTGTCAATCTCGTATCCTTTTTGTTCACGGATAGCGCGAGTTACTTGAAGAGAAGTGATACTTCCGAAGATCTTACCACTAGTACCTGTTTTAGCAGTCAATTTAACCGGGCTAGCAGTTAATACAGAAATTACTTTTGTGATTTCTGCTAACATAGCAGCTTCTTTCTTAGTCTTAACTTTCAAACGCTCTTCCAATTGTTTTAAGTTAGATGAATTAGCTTCTAATGCTTGCTTAGTAGGGAATAAGAAGTTACGAGCGTATCCGTTTTTCACAGTTACTAATTCGTCCTTACCACCTAAATTGTCTACGTCTTTAATTAATATTACTTGCATATATTTTTTTTAGTTCCCAAGAGCCCAGCATCTTACTGCTGTCACTCGCCGAGGTCATATTTGTTTTGACCGCGAGATTAGGGATGGTTTACTAATGAGTGCTATTTAAACAAATCTGTTACATAAGGTAACAAAGCCATTTGACGTGATCTCTTGATAGCGTCAGCTACTTTACGTTGGTACTTTAAAGAGTTACCGCTTAAACGACGAGGTAACATTTTACCTTGTTCGTTAAGAAATTTCTTTAAAAAATCAACATCCTTATAGTCTACGTATTTAATACCGTATTTCTTAAAACGACAGAATTTCTTCTTTGGTTTTTCCTGCTTAATCGCGGTAAGGTATTTTATTTCATTCTTTGCCATGTTGGTAAAAATTTAATTAAGCCTCAATTGCTTTGTGAACAGGGAAACCGCCGTTTCTCTTAATATGGTTATACTCAACTGCGTTCTTGTCAAGTTTAGTAATCATGTGACGCATGATTTGCTCGTCACGTAAAAATTGAATTTTCAATTTCTCATTGATCGTTGCAGGACCAGTGAATTCTAGTATCCAGTAGATACCAGTAGTTTTCTTATCGATAGGATAAGCAAGTGATTTTAAACCCCAAGGATTTGAGGCTACAGTATCTCCACCATTTTCTTTGATGAAGTCTTGGTATTTTTTCTGAGCTGATTTAAAATCATCTTCAGATAATACCGGTGTAAAAATCACCATTAATTCGTAATTGTTCATTACTTGAATTTTTTGGTTAAATAATTGGTTTTTCCCAGTGGACATCCCGCATTAGCGGGGTGAATCTGCCAAAACAGATTTGGGAGGGCGAAGGTAGGCTATTTTGGGCCATTTTTGTCATTTTTTAAGCTAATAATAAGCGCTACGGGAAAATGATCGCTGTAACCTCCACGAAGCTGGTTTCCATTATAAGTTCTTTTTGGATACCCTTTATACCTCCCCTGAGTCTCAATTAGCTCGCTATTTTTATAAATTATTGGTTTACAGTAGTTTATAACTGAATCGGCTACCCAGTTTTTGCTTAATAGGATTTGATCAAAAAGGTTCCAGCTGTCATTATAGGCTAATGTTCCCATACCCTTACGAAAAGGAACGACAAAGGGATTGAATAGGGCTAATGATTTTATACTCTTATTATTAGGGTTGTCATTAAAATCACCCATTACAATCCATTTTGCTGTTGGATTTGTTTTTCCGACGCTGTCCATTATTCTTTTACAGACAGTTGCCGCCCAAAGTCGCTTGGGCATGGAAGCCTTTTCACCTCCTCTCCGGCTCGGCCAATGATTTACCAATAT
>JBEDKT010000200.1:0-3855 GCA_041172025.1 Bacteroidota bacterium | reverse complement strand
GCTACTTTCTATTTAATAAACCCAGGTTTTATTTTTTTTGAATCGAACCTACAATTTCCGACAACACTGCTTGTGCTGCCCAAACCCTATTAGACGCTTCTTTAGTAACTAAACTATTGGCTCCGTCTAAAATGGCATCACTTAACTCCACATTTCTCCTCACTGGTAAACAATGCATCACTTTCGCGTCATTTGTAATAGCTAATTTTTCAGGGGTCAACATCCAAGCTGCGTCAGTACAAAGCACTTTCCCGTATTCATTAAAGCTACTCCAGTTTTTTACATACACAAAATCGGCATCATTTAAAGCCGCTTCTTGGTCGTTTGTAATAGTTGCACCATTCGTAAATTCGGTCGATAATTCATAACCCACCGGATGCGTGATTACAAAATCGGCTTCACCCCATGCATTTACCCATTCGCTAAAACTATTGGGAACACACTGAGGGATTGGTTTAATATGTGGTGCCCAGGTTAAAACAACTTTAGGTTTCTTGGTTTTAAAAGCACCACTTAACTCCATCTGCTCTTTAATAGTAATGATGTCTGTTAAAGATTGAAGTGGATGCAATGTTGCACTTTCTAAACTTACAATAGGAATACCTGCATACTTAATAAACTGATGGATAACTTTTTCACTATAATCTGCTTCCTTATCTTGTAAACTTGGAAAAGTACGTATACATAAAATATCAAAATAATTACCCAGTATTGGGGCAGCGTCTTTTATATGTTCCACAGTGCTTCCGTTCATAATTGCACCTTCTGTGAATTCAAGCGCCCAGCCTTCCTTGTCAACATTAAATACAATGGGTTCCATCCCTAAATTTTGCGCAGCTACCTGTGTACTTAACCTGGTTCTTAAACTAGGATTTAAAAATAATAAACCAATACGCTTATTAGCTCCCAAGGTTTTATCCATAAAAGGCTGTTGTTTATAATCTAATGCTTTTTTTACTAGCGCATTAATATCCAACACATCCTTTACTGAAATAAATTGTTTCATAAAATAATTTTAAGCGGTTGTTGAAAGTTGTTGAACCGCTTTATTTAATCCGGCTAAAAATAAATCAATTTCTTCCATCGATACCGCCAACGAAGGCAATAACCGAATTACGTTCGGCTTGGCTTCGCCAGTAAAAATTTTGCAATCGTTTAATAATACTTGTTTAGTATCCTTTAAATGCTCCTCCATTTCAAAACCTATCATTAACCCTCTGCCTCTCACTGTTTTTACGCCTGGTGTTTTTTTAAGTGCTTCTATTAAATAAGCACCCTTTTCGGCAGCAGCTGCTATTAAATTGTCCTTTTGCATTACTTCAATCACCGCTAAAGCCGCAGCACATGCCAATGGATTTCCTCCAAAAGTAGTACCCAACATGCCAAATTTTGCTTGAATACTTGGTGCGATTAATATCCCTCCCACCGGGAAGCCATTACCCATTCCTTTTGCCATTGAATAAATGTCGGCATTCACGCCTGCAATATCGTGTGCAAAAAACTGACCCGTTCTTCCGTAACCACATTGCACACTATCCGCTATATAAACGGCCCCATAATTATTACAAAATTTTCTAATCGCTTGTAAAAAACGCGCACTAGCTTCATGTATACCACCTACACCTTGTATACCTTCAATTATTACCGCCGCAATTTCATTTCCATTATCTGCAAAATAGGTTTCTAAAGCAGTAATATCGTTTAATGGTAAAAAAATAATATTATCGGTTTCATTTATTGGTGCAATAATACTTGGGTTGTCGGTAGCAGCAACCGCTAATGAAGTTCGGCCGTGAAATGCTTTTTTAAAAGCTATTACTTTTTTTCTGCCCGTATGAAAAGAAGCTAATTTCATGGCATTTTCATTGGCTTCTGCCCCACTATTACATAAAAATAATTGGAAGTCCTTTTTACCACTTATCTCATTTAATGCAGTTGCTAATTGTTCTTGAATAGGCATTATAACCGAGTTCGAATAAAAAGCAATTGCATGCAATTGATCCTCGATACGTTTTACCCAATGTGGCTGCGTATGACCAATACTAATTACTGCATGTCCTCCATACATATCTAAATACGACTGTCCTTTGTCATCCCACACATAGCTGCCTGCAGCTTTTGTTATTGCAATTGGATTAAGAGGATAGACTTTGAATAGAGACATGATTTAATTATTTAGAAAGTATTAAATAAGGTAATGGGTTAAAAATAATTTGCCTTTAATTGCAAACCAGCCGTTTCGGTTAGGCCAAAAATTAAATTCATATTTTGTACCGCTTGTCCAACCGCACCCTTTAATAAATTATCGATTACTGAATGAATGGCTACCTTATTACCTTGTTGTTCCAAATGAATTAAGCACTTGTTGGTATTAACTACTTGTTTTAAATCAATATTGTTTTTTGAAACAAAAGTGAATGGATGCCAATCATAATATTTTGAATATATATTGTACAAGTTTTCCAAAGTTTCCCCTGTTTCCACCACAGAAGTAACAAAAATACCTCTCGTAAAATCGCCTCTCCAAGGCACAAAATTTACTTGTGGTTTTTCATTCCCCTGTAATTGTTGCAAGCTTTGTGTTATCTCGTGCAAGTGTTGATGTTGCAATGTTTTATAGGCCTGGATATTATTGGCTCTCCAACTAAAATGGCTAGTCGGAGACATGCCCTGTCCTGCACCAGTTGAACCAGTGATACCCGTTGTGTACACTTCGCCTAATAATCCTTTTTCTGCCAAAGGCAATAATCCTAGTTGAATTGCGGTAGCAAAACATCCTGGATTTGCAATATTTTGGGCAACTTGAATAGTTGCTTTTTGTAATTCAGGCAAGCCGTATACAAATTTTCTATCGTTACTATTTGCGTTAGCTGCTAACCTAAAATCCTGAGACAGGTCAATGATTTTAATAGATGGACTTATTTCGTTTGAAGCTAAGAATTGTTGTGCAACACCATGTCCTACACATAAAAACAAAACGTCCACCGACTGGTCTATTTTATCTGAAAATACTAAATCGGTCTCCCCTATCAAATCGGTATGGACATGGCTTATTAAAGCACCTGCGTTACTTGTACTATGCACAAAACTAATAAGGGCATTGGGATGGTTTAACAACACACGTAATAATTCTCCGCCTGTATATCCTGCACCACCAATAATACCTATTTTAACAATTTGTGACATAATAACTATTTAATATTATTGTTGATTCGATTCCTTAATATGATGAAATATGGCTGTTTGATTGCCAAATATTTTTGTAAACCCTCTTACATCATCACCAGTCCACCCTGTATTCATTTCTCCATATTTGCCAAATTTGTCACTCATTAAATCGTTAGGAGATTCTATCCCAATAATTTGAAAACGATATGGATTCAATTGTATAAAAACATCCCCCGTTACTTGTGCTTGTGAATTAGACAAATAAGCTTCTATATCACGCATCACTGGATCCAATATTTGGCCTTCATGTAACCAATTGCCATAAAATTGTGCCAACTGATCCTTCCAAGATAATTGCCATTTTGTTAATACATGTTTTTCTAAAGCATGGTGTGCTTTTAATATTACCATTGGCGCTGCTGCTTCAAAACCTACACGGCCTTTAATACCAATAATAGTATCTCCTACATGTATATCCCGACCAATACCATAAGGCCCAGCTATTGATTGAATATATTGAATAGCTTCTGTTGGATGCCCAAAGGATTGTCCGTTTACTTTTTTTATTTCACCTTGCTCAAAACTAATTACCATTTCTTCGTCAGTAGCCACTTTTGTCATTTGAGTAGGCCACGCACTTTCGGGTAACATGCCTTTTGAATTTAAAGTTTCTTTACCCCCTACACT
>JBEDKT010000199.1:0-3372 GCA_041172025.1 Bacteroidota bacterium | reverse complement strand
GGTTATGGCACCGATGACTCGATCTAGAGCCAATATAAATGGCATTGTAGGTGATTCTACCATTAAATATTATACCCAACGAACCAGTGCAGGTTTAATAATAAGTGAAGCTATAAATATTAGCGAACAAGCTTTAGGAAGTCCGCTAACTCCTGGCATATATTCAGTAGAACAAATTATTGCTTGGAAAAAAATTACACAAGCTGTTCATGAAAATGGAGGTGTTATTTATGCACAACTATGGCATACTGGTCGTGTAGGACATTCACTTGTAAAAAATGGGGCACAACCAGTTGCACCATCAGCTATTGCAATAGAAGGTCAGCAACATTTTACCATGGAAGGAATGAAAGATTATGAAAAGCCAAGAGTATTAAGCACTGAAGAAGTAATAAAAATTGTTAACGAATATAAACAAGCAGCTATAAATGCGATGGAAGCGGGTTTTGACGGAATAGAACTTCATGCAGCATTCGGTTATTTGCCAAATCAGTTTTTAGCGGATAGTGCTAATCAACGAACTGACCAATATGGTGGAAGTAGCGAAAATCGCAATCGTTTTGTAGTAGAAATAATGCAAGAAATAGTGAATGCAATTGGAAATAATAAAGTAGCTATTCGTTTATCGCCAACTAGCACTTACAATAATATTATTCATCAAAATCCAATTGAACAATTTACTTTACTTATAAATGAATTGAATAAATTACCATTGGCATATATTCATATCATGAATGTTCCTTTTCCTGCCGATAAATTTCCGCATTATCCAGCAAATTCTATTGAAACTTTTGGCAAATTAACGCAACATACTGTTATAGCTAATTGTGGTTACACAAAAGAAACAGGCGAAGCAGAATTAGAAAAAGGCATTGCTAAATTGATTTCTTTTGGTGCATTATTTTTAGCTAATCCTGATTTACCAAAACGTTTTGAACTAAATGCAGAACTTAATCAACCCGATAGAGCTACCATGTATGGCGGGCAAGATAAAGGTTACATAGATTATCCATTTTTAGCCAAACTATAAATAACAATTATTTTAATTATTATAAACAATGAACAGAATACAAGCAATTTTAACATTAGACATGGAAAATATTCCAAGTAATTTTCAAGAAATAATAAAACACGAACAAGAAGTTGTAGCCAAGTGGAAAGCGGAAGGTGTATTAGAACATTTATTTTTAAGACAAGCAAGAAATGGAGCTGTGTTAATTTTTAAAGGAATTGACGAAGTTAAAGCAAAAGAATTAATGGAGACACTTCCCTTATATAAACTGAAAAAAAGTGTTGAATATTTGAATCTAATGAAACAGTTTTAAAATAATAAAAATAATATATTCAGTCGTTCAGCTGGAAACTCCTTTTTATATTAACCAAATAATATTTATTAATATTGCTTGCTGTAAAAAGGAGTTTCCATTTTAAAAACTCTTACATCATACTTATACTTCAAAATTCAACATCCAAAATTCATAATTTATAATTATCCTTGCGGTTCTTATTTACCAATGGAAAATTCAGTAATTTTAAAAGCTTACCAATTAATGTGTACGGCCCGTGCCATGGCCGATATTTATGATGCTAACCGCAGCATTACCAAATATGTGCATTCAACCAGTAAAGGACATGAAGCTGTTCAATTAGCGTTAGCATTTCAGTTAAAAGCATTTGATTTTGCATCGCCATATTACCGTGACGAAAGCATGTTATTGGGTTTTGGAATTACTCCTTACGAATTAATGTTGCAGTTATTGGCCAAAGCCGATGACCCATTTTCGGGAGGAAGAAGTTATTATTCACATCCATCGTTACGCAGAGAAGGAATTCCTGTAATGCCACATCAAAGTAGCGCTACCGGAATGCAAGCCATTCCAACTACCGGCATGGCTCATGCAGTAGCGTATAAAGAAAGTCAAGGATTGAATAATCCTGACGAAAAACCAGTTGTTATTTGTAGCCTTGGCGATGGTTCTGTTACCGAAGGCGAAATTGCGGAAGCATTACAAATGGCAGTGTTAAAAAAACTACCCATCATTTATTTTGTACAAGATAATAATTGGGGAATTAGCGCCAGTGGCGAGGAAATGCGCGCCATGGATGCCTATGAATATGCCGCAGGTTTTAAAGGATTAGAAAGAAGAAGAGTAGATGGAAGCGATTTTGCTGCTTCGTACCAAACCATTAAAGAATGTTTAGCTTATGTGCGAGTTCACCGTGCACCATTATTGTTATGTGCTAAAGTTCCGTTGTTAGGCCACCATACTTCAGGTGTTCGCAAGGAATGGTATCGTACCGATGAGGACATGGAAAAGCATACTGCAAACGATCCTTTTCCAAAATTAAGAAATTATATTTTAGAAAACAATATTGCTTACAGCAATGAATTGGATAAAATAAACGAAGAGGCCATTGCCTATGTAGCTTCGCAATTTGATGATGCTGTAAACGCACCTGAACCAAGTATTGATACTTTGGAAAATCACGTGTTTGCTCCATCGAAAGCTACTGAAGAAGTAGGCAATAGAACACCAGAAGGCAAAGAGCCAACAGTAATGGTTGATGCTGCTTTACATGCCGTTGATGAAATTATGCGCACCCATCCCGAAGCTATTTTTTATGGTCAGGATGTTGGAGCAAGGTTAGGAGGCGTGTTTCGTGAAGCTGCTACTTTGGCTAGCAAATATGGTGAACATCGCGTGTTCAATACACCCATTCAAGAAGCTTATATTGTAGGTTCTACTGTAGGAATGAGTGCGGTAGGTATTAAGCCAATTGTTGAAATTCAGTTTGCCGATTATATTTGGAGTGGCGTAAACCAATTGGTTTGTGAAATTACCAAATCAAGTTATTTAACCATGGGAAAATTTCCGGTGAGTTGTGTCATTAGAATTCCAATTGGTGCTTATGGCGGAGGCGGTCCTTACCACAGTGGAAGTATTGAATCTACTTTACTCACTTTTAAAGGAATAAAAATAGCTTACCCAAGCAATGCTGCCGATATGAAAGGCTTAATGAAAGCTGCTTATTACGATGGAAATCCTTGTATTATGTTGGAACATAAAGGACTTTATTGGAGTAAAAATCCGGGAACAGAATTGGCACGTTGCATTGAACCAGATGAAGATTATATATTGCCATTTGGCAAAGCAAATATAGTTCAACATGCTAGCAATGACGCCATAGAAAATGGTGAAAGTTGTACCATTATTACTTGGGGAATGGGCGTGTATTGGAGTTTAGCCGCTTCAAAACAATTTGCAGGAAAAGTAGAAATTGTAGATTTACGTTCGTTACAACCATTAGACGAAGCAACCATAATGGCCAGTGTTAACAAGCACGGTAAATGTTTGGTAGTAACTGAAGAGC
>JBEDKT010000198.1:0-2862 GCA_041172025.1 Bacteroidota bacterium | reverse complement strand
CTCACTTCACCTGTTAGCTTCCATTCATATTTTCTAATACTATCTTTTAATTGATAATCACTTTCAAAAACACTTCTAAGCATTTGTGTTGTGCCAGTTGTTAAATCTTGTAATACATAATCCGTCTCGGTTGGCTTTAAATTACCAAACATGTATTTATTATCCGTATTTTCTTTCAGCAATTTAAAATACGATTGAGTAGGTGTAAAGTCCAATGAATAGGTATCTGATATCGTTTTAGTGAGCACTTTCATCATTTCTACTTTCCAAAAATCCGGCTCCCCTTCTTTTTCATTTATCTTAAATTGGCTTATCCTTCTTTCATAAGTTATTTTACCTTGGGTAATAAAGTTGGCTTGACCATAACACAAACTACTCACAAAAAAAGTAGCTATAACTATTGTAAATTTCATTTGATTCATTTTTAAAAAAATAATTAAAAGCCCATACTTTCCGGTTTCCCGTTTTTACTAAAGTTGTATATAACACCCAGTAAGAAATAGCGTTGAACACCATTATTAGTAGATTCTGAAACAAAGTTGCTGCTTATATTCCTCGAAATACTAGTATTTTGATTAAATACATCAAATGCATACAATTTCAATTCCCAAGCATCGGACTTTGTAAACACTTTCCGAATTGATGGGCTTACAATGTATACGTCACGCTGATTTGGGAATACCTTCGATTTTTGATACAAGTTAGCTTCTGTATTAATGTTGATATAGGTTTTAGCTTTTATGAATTTAAATTCAAAATTGCTATAGCTTGAATACAGCCAGTAATTTGTTTCAGCACCAGGGCGTATTGTCGATTTAGTATTATTATTACTTGCCGAAACTTGAAGATAGAAATTAAGCCAAGTTTCACCCCAGTAATTAAGATTAAGTGAATAACTAGTCGCCTTATTGTCGTTTATATTTTCAATCTTATTTACAAAATTTACATACCTACTAATTGATTTATTAATACCAAAACCGCCATTAACACCCTTGAAAAGCTCCATGCCATAATTAATATTCGCAGACAAGTTATAATTCCCTTGCACATTCACAAACTGGCTTGTTCTTCTTCCCAACGCATCCACTATACTGCTACTACTTATTGCATTATTGGTTGTAACATAATTAGCCCCGATACCTATATACCTGCTTTTTAAAACTTTATAGTCGTTGCCACTTATACTAAACCTATTGGTGAAACCTTGTTGTAACGCAGCGTTGCCAATGGATACATTTAATGGATCACTATTGTCAATAATAGGTTGTATTTGCTGTAAAGTAGGGTTAATGGTAGTCCCCAAATAGTCAAGCTTTAGCCTCCTTTGTTGTTTCGGCGTTAGGTTTAAGGAGAAACTTGGAATAAAATTATTATAAGCAATAGCACGTTGCGTATTTTTTTGGATATCGTCCAATTGATAGTTAGCAGTTCCAAAACCAGTACCTAATACAAAATTATATTTCTTTTCTACAAACCTATAATTAACCGAACCTGAATTGTTCAATGTATTAAAAACAAAATGATTGCTCAATGAATCAACACGGTCCTCGTACTTCCCTGAAGCATTTTTGTTGTAGGAGTTACGTTCTGCGTCGTTCTTGCCAAGCTTTAATCCATATTTAAACACCAAGAACGATTTTGTACTTAATGGTTCAGTATAAGTAATATTAGTATTAACTGCAGCAGTATTTTGTTGATTTTGTTTAAACTGATCGACAATATCGTTTCTTAATTCAGTCCCTGTATAATCAAAATAGGAATTGTCCGCATTCAAGTATCCATCCTGTGCCTTGTCATTAAAACTCAAGTCAGAAGTAACAGCAATACTTCTTCCTTTTTTCGCAAACTTCTTTCTGTAACTTAAATTACTAGTAAGCGTTTTATCGTCTTCATTTAAAGAAGTGATTCTGTTTGAATTATTAAGCAAACGACCACTTTCTGAATAGGTAGCACCATTATAGTCATTGGTTGCATCCTTTAATACATTAGCCACCTTTACAATAACTTTGAATAAGCCTGTAGTATCAGTCCCCCATTCGTTAATGGTGTTGAACTTATATTTTTTCTTGTCTATCCGCTGCTTGCTATTTGTATAATTTGTTATAGACGAATCTTGCAAAAGCGTTTTTGTATAATTAGTCCCTAATGAATTAGTTAATAAATTTTGGTATTGACCTGTATTATTAGTGGACACTTTGTTCCATTTATTAGAAAATACCGCCCCTGCCGTTTTTTGATTTGGCAAACCTGAACTCTCGTCATATTCTCCATCACCTGAAAAATAAACACTCATTCCGCCATCTTCACCTATTTCTGTAGTCGTATTCCCTCCGTCACCATAATTCCTACTTTCATCCCAATTCAATGCTTCAAACTTAGTATTGTCGGTTGTGACATAAGCCGCGAGTTTCTTTTTACCTTTAAAAGCATTTGCCATTAATTTCCCATTTCCGAATTCTCCAAAATTGGTGCCAATTTCAGCTTTACCAAAAAAGCCATTCTTTTTATCGTCCTTTAATTGCAGGTTTATGGTTTTTGATTTTTCCCCATCATCAATGCCGGTAAAAGTAGCTTGGTCAGATTTTTTGTCAAACACTTGCACCTTGTCAATCGCGTCTGCTCTTAAATTTTTTGTTACCACCGCAGGATCGTCACTAAAAAATTCTTCTCCGTCAACCAGTACCTTGTTTACCTTTTCACCTTGTGCTGTAATTTCCCCTTTAGCATTTACTTGTATGCCTGGCATCTTTTTTAATAACTCTTGCACATCAGCATTGGGTGTAACCCTAAAGCTATCTGCCTTATATTCAGTAGTATCGCCTTTTATACGAATTGCCGAAACGGTACTTCTAACTATTACTT
>JBEDKT010000197.1:0-6907 GCA_041172025.1 Bacteroidota bacterium | reverse complement strand
TGTAATTATTATAATTATATTTTTCATTTCTTGATTATTTTAAACATTAGAGAAGGGTTATTTGCGTAACTAATTGATATGATATATACACCTACTGAATAAGTATGCGTGTCAATTGTTGTGTAGTTGCCAAGTATTTTTTTGGTCTCCATTAGCTGCCCTTCAATACTAAATAATTGATAGGAAAACCCAGCACTAGTGTTACCCGCTATTTTAATAAATAGTTTATCAATAATTGGATTTGGCCAAACGGATAGGGTAATTGATTTGTCAATTGTTGCGATGTAGGTTAATGCTGATTTTACAAAAACCTGTTGCACACCTTGGGTCATGGTGAATGCATTGCCTGCTGTTATGTAGTCAATTTGGCCTATTGTATAACTGATACTTCCTGTTGTATTATTTATGGTCAAACCACTAGTCGATACGGTTTGTTGTGCAAGTATATTATTTGTGTATAGTAGCGCAATAAAAAAGAGAAATAAAGTTCTGTTGAACATTTTGTATAATTAGCTCGAAATGAAAAAAAATAACAGGCTAATTAAACAGGAATTTAAATTCTAATAGGGAGGGAAGAATTTACAATAGCAGAGTGCCCAAACTAGTGGGAGGAACATAGCAGGCATTAAAGGTAGACTTATTAATTGGCCTTATGCCTTTATTTGTTTAATATATTCCGCATTTAGCTAAACATAACTTTAACATTGCTTAGTTCCTTTTCGCTTGCTGGTATTCAATAAATTCCATCATTTCGTGCAAACTAAAGCTACTCAGGTTTTGAGCTGCCGATAATCCCGCTTTCTGGGCAACTAACACACCATATTTACAATCATCGAATCCTTCAATGGCATGAGCATCGGGGTCGATGGAAATTAACACATCACTTTTTAATGCAGTTTCAATAAAGCGCCAGTCAATATCAAGACGCCTTGGGTGCGCATTTAATTCAATCACTACATTGTTTTCTACACAGGCATCTACAATTGCTTGGTGATTTACAGGATAACCTTTTCGACTTAACAATAAACGCCCTGTAGGGTGCCCTAAAATGCTTGTATATGGATTACTGATGGCATTTAGTAGTCGCATCATTGCTTTTTCTTCCGTCATCTTTAAATTAGAATGGATAGAAGCAATAACAATATCAAAACTTGCCAATATTTCTTCAGGATAATCTAAGCTTCCATCGTTTAAGATATCTGATTCAATACTTTTAAAAATCACAAATGGAGCAAGCTTTTTATTCAGTAGGTCAATTTCTTTATGTTGTGCTACTATACGGTCAGCTTGTAAACCATTCGCATAAAATGCCGATTTGGAGTGGTCGCTGATAATTAAATATTCAAAGCCTGCGTTTTTCGCAGCCGTGGCCATTTGTTCAATGGTATGAATGCCGTCACTCCAAGTACTATGAGAGTGAATAATACCTTTGATATCAGCCACTTGTATGGTTGTTGGCAATGCTTTTTTACTTGCTAATTCAATAACAGCCGCAAGTTCACGTTGTGGTGCAGGTATAAAATGTATCCCAACTTGTTCAAAAATAGCAACCTCACTAGGGAAGGGTGACGCACTAAATTTAGGCAAGGATACCCAATTTTCTAAAAAATCAGTGGAGCAGGACAATGTAAAATCGGCCCAAAAAAAGTTTTCAGGGGTGGTCAAATGCCATCTAATTTCAAAATTGTCTTCCCCTTTGCAACTTATATAGGTGTCCTTATTTTCAAGTTTGAAAAGTTTTGACTGCAACCAAGCAGTTAAATCAGTTGCTGAAATGGTAGTAACAACATCTAAAAAATCTAAACTTTCTAATTGTCTTTTAAACGCACCGGATATAATATTACTTGATGTTGGAAAATCATTCGATAAAGATTTTTGTAAACTTTCTACAAGCGATTCCACTTCTTGGTATAAATAACTTCCTTGATGTTGTAAATAAAAAGTGAGTGCTTCTTGAATATTTTGTTGCGACTTTGCACCGAACCCTTTGTAATTAATTAGTCTATTTTCTTCGCAGGCGTATAATAATTCACCAACACTTTCAATTTCCAATTCCTTCCAGATAGTAATAATTTTCTTAGGGCCAAGTCCTTTAATTTTTATCATTTCCAAAATACCAGCAGGGGTCTTTTGAATATATTCGTCAAGTAAGGAAAGTTTATTGGTTTGAATGATTTCTAAAATCTTTTTTCCAATAGCTTCTCCTATACCTCTAATAGCAAATAGTTGGCTAGGTTGCATATCAGACACAGGTTCGGTTAGTTTGTCTAATGTATATGCGGCGTTGGTATAGGACTTTATTTTGAATGGATTTTCCTCGTGGATATCCATTAATTTCCCTAATAGGGTAAAGTATTCTGCGATCTCATAATTATGCATATGTAAATATAGAAACTCGGAGAGTAGGGACAAAAAAAAGTCCTGACAAGGACTTAAAAATCATTAGCTTTTTTTACTAACCCTTAATTTTTTAAAGGGGGAAGTAAAAAAAAAGTCCTTCCCGAATAATCGGGAAGGACTTGTAAATCTATTCTTGCTGAAATACTATCTTGCGATAATTATTTCTTTTTTGCAACAACTTTCTTAGCAGCTTTCTTAGGAGCAGCTTTTTTAGCTACTTTCTTAGGAGCGACTTTTTTAGCAGCTTTCTTAGGAGCAGCTTTTTTAGCAGCCTTCTTAGGAGCTACTTTTTTAGCAGCTTTCTTAGGAGCAGCTTTTTTAGCAGCTTTCTTAGGAGCTACTTTTTTAGCAGCTTTTTTAGGAGCAGCTTTCTTTACGACTTTCTTAACAGCTTTTTTAGGAGCAGCTTTTTTAGCCGCTTTTTTTGCAGTTGCCATGTTTTTTAGATTTAATGGTTAGTAAATATGCATTAAAAGTAAAAACTTTTTTAATAACTACAAAACTTTTTTTTAAGCTACTGCTTCAACAGGCAAAATAGAGACCGTAGTCTTGTTATTTTTTCCCTTCTTGAATTCAACAACTCCGTTAATTAGTGCGAATAAAGTAAAGTCAGAACCTAATCCAACATTCTTACCAGGGTGGTACTGAGTACCTCTTTGACGAATAAGGATATTGCCAGATATAGCTGGTTGACCACCATATATCTTAACGCCTAAACGCTTACTGTGGGAATCACGGCCGTTTTTTACGGATCCTTCCCCTTTCTTGTGTGCCATAGTATTTTCTTTTTACTAAAGTGTTATTTACTAGAACTACTCGCTTAATTAGGCGATGTTCTCGATTTTGATTTGAGTATAATGTGTTCTGTGACCATGTTTCTTGCGGAAACCTTTTCTTCTTTTCATTTTAAAAGCGATCACTTTATCACCTTGTACCAAGTCTTTTAAGATTTCAGCTTTAACTGAAACCTTGTTAGTGAAAGAGATAGAACCATTGTTTTCAACAAACAAAACGTCGTTGAATTCAACTTTATCTCCTGTTTTACATTCCAGGTGAGGCACGTATAAGCTTTGTCCGGCTTCTACTTTAAATTGCTGACCTGCGATTTTTACAACTGCTAGCATAAATGTCCAAAATTAGGACGGCAAAGGTAATTATTATTATGCCAATTTGCAAGTAATTCTCAAAAAATATAATTAAGGCCATTTTTTACCCAAATTCGTATGATCCACAATGAAATACTTAATTTCGCCAAGTAGTTCCAAATTACAATGAAACCGTCTATGCTCAATTTAAAATCGTTGCTTGCCAAGCCCTTTGCTCATTATATAAGTAAGCAAGTGCAAAAAGCGAGCATGACAGCTATACAGGACCAGCAACGTATTCTAAATCAACTAGTTAAGCTGGGGGCGACCACATTGTTTGGGAAAGAACATGGGTTAGATAAGGTAAAGGACTACGAAACTTATAAGCAAGCAGTACCTATTCGGGACTACGAAGGTATCAGACATTATATTGACCAAATAAAGGACGGCAAGGCCAATATACTTTGGAAGGGCAAACCTATTTATTTAGCTAAAACTAGCGGTACAACTAGCGGTATTAAATATATACCCATAACAAAGGACTCCATTAGCAACCATATTGATGGCGCAAGAAATGCCATACTATCTTATATGGGTGCAACTGGGAATACGGACTTTGCTGGCGGGAAAATGATTTTTTTGAGTGGTTCTCCGGAACTTGAACGAATTGCGGGTATCCCAACAGGGAGGCTAAGCGGGATTGTAAATCACCATATTCCAAAGTATTTAAGAAGCAATCAATTACCAAGCTACGAGACTAATTGTATTGAGGAGTGGGAGGAGAAGCTTGAAAAGATTGTGGATGAAACCATTGGCAAGAATTTGACATTAGTGGGAGGTATACCCCCGTGGATGCAGATGTATTTTGATAGGGTTGTAGAAAAAACGGGTAAGCCCGTAAAGGAAGTTTTTCCGAACCTCCAAGTTCTAGTACAGGGTGGCGTAAACTTTGAACCTTATAAGTCTAAATTATTTGAAACCATTGGCAAGGAAATTGATACCATTGAATTGTTCCCTGCGAGCGAAGGCTTTTTTGCTTTTCAGGATACAAGGGATCAAGCAGGCTTATTATTAAATACAAATAGTGGGATATTTTTCGAGTTTATTCCAGTTGCGGAAATTGCTTTGGAAAACCCAACCAGGTTAAGTTTAGCGGAGGTGAAATTAGGAGTACAATATGCGTTAATCATAAACAGCAATGCAGGACTTTGGGGGTATAATATTGGGGATACTGTAAAATTTGTAAGCATTGCTCCTTACCGAATTGTAGTATCTGGAAGGATTAAACATTTTATTTCGGCATTTGGAGAACATGTAATTGGAGAAGAAGTAGAACAGGCTTTATTAACAGCCACTAAGCATCATAATGCTTCCGTTGTTGAATTTTCTGTGGCGCCTTTTATACAATCAGGGGAGGGTAAAAGTTACCACGAGTGGTTAATTGAATTCGACAAAGCACCAAATGACTTAAAAGCTTTTGCTGCAACCCTAGATACACTAATGTGCGCACAGAATGTTTATTACCAAGATTTAATTCAAGGGAATATATTGGAACCCTTACATGTTACTTCGCTTCAAAAAAATGCATTTATTAATTATATGAGGTCCGAAGGAAAGCTAGGAGGCCAAAACAAAGTACCCCGCTTAAGTAATGACCGTAAAATTGCCGATGCCCTCGGACAATATATAGTTATTAAATAAAATAATAGCTTAATTTTAAACCCTAAGTAAACAAATTGGATGAAGCAAAAAAGAATTGCCATTTTCGGTTCTACGGGATCAATAGGAAAACAAACATTGGAAGTCATATCGGCGCATCCAGAATTGTTTGTGGCCGAAATATTAACGGCGCATTCTAATGACGCCTTGCTAATTGAACAAGCACTACAATTTATTCCCAACATAGTAGTCATTGGTGACATAGCAAAATACGCAGTCGTAAAAAAAGCATTAGAAGGTAAACCCATAAAAGTTTTTGCAGGGGAAGAAGCTTTAGAACAAGTTGCTGCCATGGACTGCTACGATTTTATGATGGCGGGTATTGTAGGTTTTGCTGGGTTAAGGCCAACTTTAACTGCAGTAGAAAATGGAAAAGCAGTGGGCTTGGCAAATAAAGAAACATTGGTTGTGGCCGGTGACATTGTAATGCGAACAGCAAAAGAAAAGGGAGCCGCAATTATTCCTGTGGATAGCGAACACTCTGCAATATTTCAGTGTTTAGTGGGAGAGGAAAATAATCCTATTGAAAAAATTATTTTAACAGCAAGTGGCGGTCCTTTTTTAGGGAAAAAGCCAAACTTTTTGGTAAATGTAAAACGTGACCATGCCTTACAACATCCTAATTGGGCAATGGGCGCTAAAATTTCTATAGACTCTGCAACCCTTATGAACAAAGGGTTAGAGATGATTGAAGCAAAATGGTTATTTAATTTAGCGCCAGCTCAGATTAAAGTGGTTGTACATGCACAAAGTATTATTCATAGCATGGTGCAGTTTGAAGACGGAAGTATAAAAGCACAAATGGGACTGCCTGATATGAAATTACCTATTCAATATGCAATGGCATTCCCACAAAGGTTACAGAATAATTTTCCTAGGTACATGTTTGACAAGCCAAATGTGTTAACCTTCGACGAACCCGATGTAAAAACTTTTAGAAATTTACAATTAGCGACGGAAGCAATGAACCAAGGAGGTAACACACCTTGTGTTTTAAATGCGGCAAATGAAATAGCAGTTTATGCGTTTCTAAGAAACAGGATTGGTTTCTTGGACATGACTGATTTGATTGAAAAAACATTAGAAAAAATTGAATATATAGCAAATCCAACATTGGATGATTATTTCGAAACAGACGGAGCAGCAAGAAGTTTTGCAGCCTCTTTAATACAATTATAACACATGGACATTTTAGCAATTGATTTAGCATCTATTGGAGTAAAAACGGCACAATTTATTTTATCGTTTTCGATATTAGTGGTGCTGCACGAGTTAGGACACTTTATTCCTGCGCGTTTATTTGGAACAAGAGTAGAAAAATTTTATTTATTCTTTAATCCTGGATTTACACTTTGGAAAAAGAAGATAGGAGATACTGAATATGGTATTGGATGGATTCCATTTGGCGGGTATGTAAAAATAGCCGGCATGATTGACGAGAGTATGGATAAGGAACAAATGGATAAAGCACCTGAGCCTTGGGAACTACGTTCTAAACCAGCTTACCAGCGTTTAATTGTAATGTTAGGAGGCGTAATTGTAAACGTGCTTTTAGCCATTGTAATATTTATTGGAATAGGTTGGTATTGGGGAACCGATTATTTACCTGCAAAAAATGTAACCTATGGTGTGCATGTTAGTGAGTTAGCAAAAAACATGGGCATACAAGAAGGAGATGTAATTATTTCATTGGACAATAAAGA
>JBEDKT010000196.1:0-9122 GCA_041172025.1 Bacteroidota bacterium | reverse complement strand
ATTCAAGTAAATTACAAGAAGAATCATTCTTAGTATTTTTACAAATGGTTATTCTTAAGTTGCCAAAAATAGTAAGCACTAATATACCATTGATGATTATTGGCGGGGAAAAAGATTATTTAATTCCTTTAGAGGATACCATTAGGATGGCAAAAAATTACAAGTTGGAGCCTTTGATTGTAAAAAACGCTTCACATTGTTTAATGCTAGAGGAAGGCTGGGACGAAGTGGCAGAGAAGATATATTCTTTTATAAAGTAAAGTATTCTTTAAACCAATTTGCTTACTGTTTAATCATTTGCCTAAAAGTTAAATTAATACGAGGTTGGAGCACCTTTTTGGTTTTAGGCAAAGCATGCCACCAATTTGTCTGCATAGCACCTTTCATTTCTAATAAAGAACCACTTTCAAGTATACAGTCAATTTTTTCTTTGTTTGCTTTATGTTTAAATGAAAATTTACGAGCAACTCCAATACTCAAGGATGCAATGGAGCTATGTTGTACAATTTCTTTTTCGTCATCACTATGCCATCCCATTCCTTCCTCTCCGTTGTGGTAAAGATTAAGTAAACAGGCATTGTATTTTGCATTTGTATAGGATTCGACCAATTTTTTTAGATACATTAATTGGGGTGTCCACGCTGCGCCTTTTTTAGTTTTATTAGAATAAGTGTATTCAATTGCATTATCGGCGTAGAAAGCCACTTTTCGCTTAGTAATAAATTCTTTACCAAACATCATGCCCACTTCGTTGTTCCAATCAATATTTTCAAGAAGTTGGTTGAATGTGTTTTCGTTTTCCTCAATACTAATAATAGGTCCAAAATAAGTGGCTATGCCTTCTTTATTGACAATTGTTAAAGCTTCTTGAAGCATGAATATTATTTAAAATCAACTAATATAATAAAAGCCCTTAACTTTTTTCGCTAAGGGCTTTTTATTGTTAATACTTAGTTACACCCGGTATTGCAATTGGATAATATCCATCTGCATTTGGCATAATTGGTGGCATTGCATCCCAGTCGTATACTTTAGGATGTATATTAAGCCCGCTATTTATTGCTATGTCCCATTCAATTTTTTGCCCACTATAAGTAGCCATACGACCCATTATAGAAGTCATTGTGCTCCTCGCGCCATTTTCCGCATCAGCAAATTTATATTCCCCTTTTGCAATAGCGGCAAATAGTTCATCATGTTCTGTTTGGTATGGGTTGTTTTCAGTTTTTCTATCAAACTGGTAAAGTATTTTTCCGCTGTGGTCTTTAATATGTGCAGCACCGGCAAATATTTTTCCTTTAGTACCAATGAATAATTCGTCTACTTTGCTTGTAGTTCCTGGAATATGCCTACATTGACTATTTAAAATTGAACCATCGGCATATTCGAATTCAACATAATGGTGGTCAAATATCTCACCATACTCTTTTCCCTTTCTAACTTGCCTTCCTCCCAAACCATGTGCTTTAACGGGGTAGGCGCCTTTAAACCAATTCACAGCATCTAAATTATGTACATGTTGTTCGGTGATATGGTCACCACAAAGCCAATTAAAATAATACCAGTTGCGCATTTGGTATTCCATTTCGGTTTGGTTGTATTTTCTAGGTTTTACCCAAACGCCTTCGTTATTCCACCAAGCTTGCATAGAAGTAATATCACCAATTAATTCCTTACGTTTAAAAAGTTCACGATAAGAATTTTGATAATGTCTTTGTAAGCCAACCACCACGTTTAATTTTTTTTCTTTTGCAATGGCTGCAGTAGCAAGTACTTTCTGAATACCTGCAGGGTCAGTGGCTACGGGCTTTTCCATAAACACATGCTTGTTTTGGCTAATGGCTTCTTCAAAATGAATTGGCCTAAATCCCGGAGGGGTAGCAAGAATCACTACATCTGCAAGTGCAATTGCTTTTTTATAGCCATCAAATCCAGTAAATTTATTTTCCTCGGGGACTACCAAGCGTTTTGTGATGTCACCAATACCATTATTAATTTCCTCCACTAGTGAATTGTAACAGGAATCCAATTGGTCCTTAAAGGCATCCGCTAATGCTACAATTTTCACATTTTGCTTACTAGACAATGCTTGTAATGCAGCACCAGTTCCTCTGCCGCCACAGCCAACAACGGCTACTTTTATAGTATTGTCAGATCCGGAAAAATAATTTGCTTTTGAAAGGAAAGGTGCAGCAAATAACCCTCCTGCAAGTAGGGTAGTTCCTTTTACAAATTCACGTCGTGATTTTGGTTGCCAAGAATCGTTGTTCATAGTTAGGAGTTTTAGATTTATAAGTTCAAATAGGATTTGAAAAATTGGTTGACTGTAGCTTCGTCTGGTTGTTCCATCGGCCTTACCAGCCTAAAGCCCACATTTTTTGCTTCGGTAAGCCACCATTTACTTTTAGGCACTTGAGGGTCCCTGTTATTCCATGCAGGAACAGAGTGGTTGCGTTTTGTACTCGTTAAATTATTTGCATCTTCCATATAACTTCCCCCTCTAACCACTTTAGGATAACGCTTAGCAGTAGCGGGTACCATTGGGTTGGTTGCCGCCAAGGTTAGGTAGGTAGTTTCTGAATAATGGTCCATTGTCCATTCTGCCACATTACCCATCATGTCATATAAGCACCAAGGATTTTGTAATTTTTGTCCCACTTTATGGTATTTTTCATCACTATTTTTTTCATACCATGCGTATTGTGCTAATTGCTGGGAGTCGTTACCAAAAAAGTATATAGAAGTTGTTCCTGCTTTACAAGCATATTCCCACTCCGCTTCAGTGGGCAAACGATAAAATATTTTTGTCTTCTCATACAGCCATCTGCAATACATAATGGCAGCATGCTGTGACATACTATTAGCTGGGTAGCCGCCTTCCTTTCCCATTCCCCAGGTTAAATCCACATATTGAGGACTTGGCCTTGTTATAGCATCCAGGGGCTCATTTTGGCTTGTTTTGTCATCTTTTAAATACGTGTCTAATTCGTCTCTAGTTACTTCAAATGCTCCCATCCAAAATGGAGAAAGCTTAATTTCTTTTTGTGGTTTTTCGTCTGTATTTTTTGAATGCTCATTACCCATTAAAAAACTACCCCCTTTAATCGGAACCATTTTAAAAAAAACAGTTGTTCCAGGAATTAATTGTTTGTATTCAGTAAACTCACTTTGAGAAAAAGTATTGTTAGCAATGGCAATGCAACAAATGAAAATAATAATCTGCTTCAATGTTTATTTTATTATACGCTTAAATTAGTCAAAAAACACGAAATCAAATTCAGTTATTTTAAGAACTTGTCAAATTCTTTAGATTTGTAATATTTCACGCGCCCTCTTTTCTGCTCCGCAATTAAAATACCTCCGTTTTTACTTTCTACAAGTGTTATGGCTGCCTTAATTGGTAAAATACTACAAGCTGTGGCAAGCCAGTCTGCTTCGGCCCCCTCCTTTGTAATAACAGTAACATTTCTTTGTGAATTAAGTCCATAGCCAGTTTCGGGATTAATGATATGTGAATATTTCTTCCCTTTATAATACATAAATTGATAAATATCACCTGAAGTAGCGACGGCACAATTGGTTAAAAATAATTTTTTGTCTAAAACTTTTGTTTTAGAAGAAGATAGGTTAATGCCAATTTTCCAACTTTCGTTAGGGGGTATACTATTAGTCATTACAATTTTTCCGCCAGCATCTACCATTGCTTGATTGATTCCTTCAGTGCTAAGGTAATTCAATACTAATTGAGCAATATACCCTTTACCTAACCCTCCTAAATCCAATCGCATTCCCTTAAGCGGTAAATAAACAAGTTGTTTAAGTGAGTCAATTTTAATTAACGAAAAAACAGACAGTTGCTTGGCTATAATAACTTCGTTTGCGTTTGGAAATATTTTCAACTTTCTTGCATTTCTCCAAAGTACACTTAAGGGCCCGACGGCAATATTAAAAGCACCTTCACTTTCGTAGTAGGCATGTTTCGAAATTAACAATAAATCAAGTAATCGGGAAGACACATTAACAGGAGCAATTCCCGCATTATGGTTAATGCTATTAAGTTCACTACTTGAGTCGTAGTCACTAAAAATATGTACTAGCGAATCCACTAGTAAAAAGCATGCTTTACTAATTTCATCTGCCTTTGCTTGGCTAGTAGTTGCAAATGTTAAATTAAATGGAGAGCCCATCTTTTCAGTCGAATATTGAAACCTAGCTACTTGCGCTTTCACGCCAAGCGCAGACAATATAAATAGGGCTAAAATGGCTATTGGTTTTTTCAATCTTGACTTATTAATAAGAATCCTTAAATTTAAGTTATTAAACAGATAATTATGGAAAGAAGAAACTTTTTGAAACAAAATATATTAACTGGTAGTGCGCTAATAGCAAGTGGAAAATTATTTGCAGGCAATGGTATTGGAACGAAATCAGTTTCGTCGCTGCCCTTTCAATTAAATTATGCTTTTCATGATGGGATGTTTACTAATTTGGCAAGCGAAAGTTTTATAGATCAAATCAAATTTGCACATAGTGTAGGTTTTAGGTCCATAGAGGATAATGGGATGATGGATCGAACCCCTGAAATGCAACAAAAAATAGGAGATACACTAGCGAGCTTGGGGATGTCGATGGGTGTTTTTGTAATTAATTATGACAACTGGCCATTACAAATTTCATTAACGAATGGCAGCAAAGAATGGAGAGAAAAATTTGTCAAATACTGTAAGCAATCGGTGGAGGTTGCGAAAAGGTGCAATGCTAAATGGATGACCGTGGTGCCGGGTAATTATGACCGTAAATTGTCTTTGGATATGCAAACGGCGAATGTTATAGAAGCATTAAGACCTGGTGTGGAAATACTCGAAAAAAATGATTTAATTATGGTACTAGAACCGCTGAGTGATACACCTGAATTATTTTTAAGAAATGCCACACAGACATACGCTATATGTAAGGCTATAAAAAGCCCAGCTTGTAAAATCCTGTATGATATTTACCATATGCAAAGGAATGAGGGCAATATTATTAGGCGTATAGATGAATGTTGGGATGAAATTGCCTACTTACAAATAGGGGATAATCCTGGAAGAAACGAGCCTGGAACAGGTGAAATAAATTATAAAAATGTTTTTAAGCATATCCACAATAAAGGGTACAAAGGTATATTAGGGATGGAACATGGAATTGCAGGCAAGGGAAAAATAGGAGAGGAGGCTTTAATAAAAGCCTACAGAGATGCAGATAATTTCTAAATGCATCTGGTTAATTAATTATTTATTGAATACTCCTAAAAACTAAATCGTTTAAAAAGTTTATTATTTGAGTATTATTTTTAGATTTTTTAAAATCGGTAAGGGAGGGCAGGTTGTACATAAAGAAGTTTTGTAAATGAGCCGATTCTATAATGGTAGAAGCTAGTGAATGCGGATATTTGTATGTTGGATTGCATTCAAGAATAATATTACCTACTGCATTGCATAAGTCTTTGTAGGGTTTGAAATACTGTTGTTTATTATCTTGCTCAACATGTTTGGTTAGGTATGCTTTACTACCTTCTGAAATCAGTATTTGGTATAATAGAGATTCATCTACATGTGCTGTCATTATATCATCTTCTACACTAGTGGACAATAATTGTATCACTTGCTTTAGCTTGGTTGTTGGATCGCTTATATTTTTTGTCTGATAAATAACCTGAAATTCTAACCACCCCCAATACCACGATATTATATATACTAATAATTTATGCTTATTCTCGAAATACCTATACACTCCAGCTTCGGTTGTGCCAATAGCTTCTGCTAGTTTTTTAAAAGTAAAGGCCTCGAAACCTTTTTCGTGAATCAATTGGATACTGTATTTAATGATGTTTTTACCCAATTCTGATTGCTCAGGGTCTCTTAAGTAAAGGGATTCATTCATCTTAATTTGAACTTCTAGTCTCATGTTTCGGGTTTTTCAGCAATTGCAAAGGTATAGAAAAATATTTTTACAATTATTTATGATAGTAATACTATTATTTGAAATAATATTACTACTTTCGTTTTATAAAATCAATGTATATGAGTCAAATGAATTTATTTAAGCACATTAAGAACGATTTGCCGGCTAGTATCGTCGTCTTTTTTGTTGCAGTACCCCTATGTTTAGGGATTGCACTTGCTTCTGGGGCACCATTATTTGCCGGTATTATAGCAGGGATAGTTGGTGGTATTGTTGTAGGGGTTGCTAGTGGTTCCCCCTTAGGAGTTAGCGGACCTGCGGCAGGATTGGCAGTCATTGTATTAACTGCTATTGGAACCTTGGGCGGGTCTTACCAAGCATTTTTAACTGCAGTGGTGATTGCAGGGGTGATTCAATTAGCTATGGGGTATGCTAAGGCAGGATTTATTGCCTATTTCTTTCCAAGCTCGGTAATCAAGGGAATGTTGACGGGAATCGGGTTACTTATTATTTTGAAACAAATACCACATGCACTCGGTTGGGATAAGGATGCAGTTGGGGATGACGCTTTTTTACAAGCAGATGGTCAAAATACTTTTTCTGCAATAACAAAAGCATTTGAATTTATAACACCTGGTGCATTATTAATTGCAGGTGTTTCACTTGCGATATTAATTTTATGGGATACGGTGCTCACTAAAAAGCATAAAATATTTCAGCTTTTACAAGGACCAATTGTGGTAGTGATTTTAGGGATACTTTTTAATCTTGCATTTGTTAATGGGTTATTGCCATTTAGTTTGAATGAAAAACAAATTGTATCCGTACCAGTACCAAACTCCATGGCAGATTTCTTAGGCCAATTTACATTCCCAGATTTTTCAGTAATTAATAACATTGAAGTTTGGAAAATTGCGGTTGTATTGGCGATAGTGGCGAGTTTGGAAACTTTATTATGCGTAGAAGCGACAGATAAATTGGATCCAGATAAACGAATTACACCAACAAATAGAGAATTAAAAGCACAAGGCTTAGGTAATATTGTTTCAGGATTAATTGGAGGATTGCCAATCACACAAGTAATTGTAAGAAGTTCTGCAAATATTAATTTTGGTGGTAAAACAAAAATGTCTGCTATTTTACATGGTGTGTTTCTTTTGTTAAGTGCCATTTTTATTGCCAGCCTATTGAACCTTATTCCGTTAGCTTCACTTGCGGCTATATTATTAATGGTCGGCTATAAATTAGCTAAGCCTGATTTATTTAAGCAGATGTATAAATTAGGATGGGAGCAATTTGTTCCATTCACGGCAACTATTGTAGCTATAATTGCGACAGATTTATTAAAAGGCATTACAATAGGGTTATTAGTAGGACTTTTTTATACCCTTAGGCATAGCTATCGAAACTCGCATCATGTCAAAGACATTGTAACAGACGAGAATGGGAGAAGTGTGCATCATTTAATCTTAGCAGAAGAAGTTTCGTTTTTTAACAAAGCAAATCTATTAACTACACTTGAGTGCATACCAGCAAATTCTAAAGTAATTATAGATTTTACAAATTCAAAATCTGTAGCTTATGATGTTATTGAATTAATTAGCAATTTTGAATCTAATGCAAAGACAAAAGGAATTGAGCTAGTTAAAATTAATTTCAAGCCATAATATGCTCAAATTAAATTTATATATAGCATGTTTTGTTTTTTCATTTTTGATTTTTAAATCCTTAAATGCGCAAACGAATGAAGTTGGTAGTTGGCTTGTTTATTTTGGTAACCAGAAAATAAATAATAAATGGAATGTACAATCTGATTTCCAATACAGAAATCATCAAGTACTTAACCAGCGGAATCAATTCTTAGCAAGGGCAGGTGTAGGGTATAACTTAACAGCCGACAACCATAATTTACTACTTGGTTTTGCTTTTATAGCCACAGATAGTTACGATGCTGTAAATACCTATATCGCAACAAAACGCGAAAGCAGGATTTATCAACAATACCTGTTTAAGCAAAGGGTTAACCACATGTATGTAAATCATAGGGTTCGGTTGGAAGAAAGGATTTTGCCAAATGAATTTGGATTAAGAGGACGGTATTTTATCTCAATGCAAAAGCCTTTTAAGGGTAAAAATATAACAAGGAATTCCAGTTATTTTTCCACCTACAATGAGCTATTTATTGATATAAAAAATACTGAATTTGACAGGAATAGGCTTTACGTGGGATTGGGGTATGGCATCACTGAACATATTAGAATAGAAACGGGCTATATGATTCAAGCACAAAAAAACATTAATAGAGGGCAATTGCAATTCATATTAGTAAACAATTTACCATTCTAAAAAATAAAAAAATATAAAATGAAAACATTAAACAAAGAAATGCAATCTGCGATTTCGCCAAAAATGGCATTAGAATTATTGAAAGACGGAAATAAAAGATTCGTAAATAATCTTAAAATAAATAGGAATTTATTGCAACAAGCCAATGAAACGTCAGATGGGCAACATCCATTTGCTGTCATATTAAGTTGTATTGATAGCAGGACTTCTGCTGAACTTATTTTTGACCAAGGATTGGGCGATATTTTTAGTGTAAGAATTGCAGGAAATATCGTAAACGAAGATATTTTAGGAAGTATGGAATTTGGATGTAAAGTAGCAGGTGCCAAAATAATTGTTGTGCTAGGTCATACCAAATGTGGAGCAGTAAAAGGTGCATGTGATGATGTTAAATTGGGAAACCTAACTGGCTTAATTTCGAAAATAAAGCCAGCTGTTGAACAGGAAATGACAACCAAAGAAAACAGAACTTCAACAAATGGTGAATTTGTTGAAAATGTAGCAGAACTAAATGTGCAACTTTCTGTAAAGAATATTTTATTAAAAAGCCCCATTATTGCTGAGATGGTTAAAAACGACGAAATCTCCATAGTAGGTGGCATTCATGAAATTTCAACAGGAGAAGTTAAGTTTTTTGACTAATACAGTTGGGGTGATTTGATTTTTTGATTTTGGAAGGCCATCAGCAATGATGGCCTTTTTTATGCTCATCCACTTAATCAAGCGAGCTTTCGACGATGCATAAAACCTACAAAGGAGCCAGTTTGGATGAATTTGTTGCTGACATGAGGGCTTTAATGGACCTATAATTCAAACAGCATAATTAATTCCGA
>JBEDKT010000195.1:0-2513 GCA_041172025.1 Bacteroidota bacterium | reverse complement strand
CATGATTTCAGCACGTTGTGCTTCAATATCACTTTCAATTAATGCTTTATGTGATACAACGGCATTCTTAATTGTTTCGTTAATCTTAACAACTTTGAACTCCATTGTTTTTCCTACGAATTGATCATAATCAGTAACTGGTTTCACATCAATTTGAGAACCTGGTAAGAAAGTTTCCATACCAAATACATCAACGATCAATCCACCTTTTGTTTTGCTTGTAACTAAACCAGTAACAACTTCACCAGTCTTATGTACTTCCATAATACGCTCCCAAGCACGGTAGATACGAGCAGACTTACGGCTTAAGTGAAGATTACCATCACGGTCTTCTTTTTCTACAACCATTACCTCAACTGTATCACCAGTTTTAACACCATTGGTGTCACGGAATTCATTCAATGATACTAGACCATCACTTTTAAATCCAATGTTTACAACAACATCAGTTTTTGTTAAAGCAACAACTAATCCATTCATGATTTCGCCGTCATTGATTTGTACGAAAGTGTTATCATACACTTTGTCATACTTTAATCTTTCAGCTTCAGCATAATGACTAACGTTACGTTTGTCAACGCTCCAATCAAAATCGTCGTGTGCAGTTTCAACTACAACAACTTCAGGTGCTTTTGGTGTCGCAGTTGCTTCTGGAGCTGTAGCGCCTCCAAATTCCTGTGCGTCTGCGTTTAGGTTTTTTGAAAATAGTTTCATATAAAAATCCGGTGTTTTTTAACCGGGTTGCAAAGGTAGGAAAAAAGGCATAAAATAGCCGAAAAAAGCCTTTAATTACGCAGCAGTATAAAACGTAAGTGGCTGATAATCAATCGTGATATTTATGGTATTAAGCTTCTTTGGCAATATCCTGTGCAGCTATCCAACCCGATGTCCAAGCGTGCTGGAAATTAAAGCCACCCGTGATCCCGTCAATATCCATCATCTCGCCTGCAAAATGAAGCCCTGGGCATAATTTACTTTCCATGGTTAGCGGATCAATGTCCTTCAAATCCACCCCACCACAAGTAACAAATTCCTCCTTAAAAGTAGTTTTACCTTTTATGTCCAAAGTGTATCGAGTAAGTAATTGAATAAGTATTTGTTGTTGAGCACTTTTTAAATCAGCCCATTTTGTAGTTAGTTGGATAGCGGCTTCTTGTAATAAAAAATGCCATAAACGTTGTGGTAAATTAAACGGATTTTTTGATCCTATTTCACGTTTTCCTAAATCCATTCTCAAATTAAACCATTCCATTTTTAAGGAAGCTTCGTTGTATTCAGGTGTCCAATTAATAATAATTGATCCTTCATAATTAGTAGCAGCCATTTCTCTTGCACACCAAGCTGACAATTTAATTGCAGCGGGTCCGCTAATACCCCAATGCGTGATAAGCATTGGCCCACGTTCCATATATTTACTTCCCTTCCATTGTATGCTAGCATTGTCTATGGCCACTCCCATGAGTGTAGTGATTTTTTTATCTGCCACATTAAAGGTAAATAAAGAAGGGACAGGTTCAATTATTTCGTGTCCGAATGCAGTTAGCCATTTTAGTTTTTCGGATTTTAACATTCCTCCGGTGGCTAAACAAATAGCATCTGCAATTATTTTCTGGTCGTTGGCAAGTGTGATTTCAAATTTATTTTCAACATTTGGTTTAACCACATTCACCACTTCGTGATTTGTTAAAACTTGTATATTATACTTGTGCACTTTTTGTAAAAAACAATCAATGATTGTTTCAGAATTATTTGTTGTGGGAAACATGCGTCCATCCTTTTCGGTATGAAGTTGTACGCCATTGTTTGCAAACCATTCAATAGTGTCCTTTGTGGCAAATTTGTAAAAGGCTTTTTTTAAAAACCTTTGGCCTCTGGGATATTTAATTAATAATTTTTCAACGTCTGGGCAAGCATGAGTTACATTACAACGTCCGCCACCACTCACTTTTACTTTAGATAATATCTTACTTGACTTTTCAAGAATTATAACTTCCCAGTCGCGATGCTTTTCGGCAACTTGAATGGCACAGAAAAAACCAGCTGCTCCACCCCCTACTACAACTATTTTTTTCTTTTCCATTGAATATTATTTTAAGTTCATAAAACAAAGCAGCACCGAATTGTATAAAAATTACTTTTTTAATTATTAATAGTAAGATGAGTTCAAATTAATATTAAGTTTTTCGGCAGCTTCTATGATACTGAAATCGGATAATATTAAAGCTTCGTTTTTCTTTACACAAACATCATGTTCAAAGTGCACTGATGCTTTTCCGTCTTCTGTCCTTACAGTCCAACCGTCGTCGTCGGTATATACTTTATGGGTGCCTAAGTTAATCATAGGTTCAATTGCTAATACTATATTTTCTTTTAGCTTTAATCCCGTTCCTCTCTTACCATAGTTAGGCACTTGTGGGTCCTCGTGTAAACTTTTACCTAAACCATGCCCTACTAATTCGCGCACTACACCGTATCCATGCTTCTTTTCGGTGTGTTCTTGTATGGCATATCCA
>JBEDKT010000194.1:0-4601 GCA_041172025.1 Bacteroidota bacterium | reverse complement strand
CTGTGTAACTTATAAAAGTTCATAACCTGGTCGATATTATAAGGGTTATACACGGCCCCAATACCTTCTAATTTTCTTTGTAAGGTATATTTACCCTCTTCTGAAATAATTTTCTTTTCTTCTCTTAGGGAGTCCTTTATACTATTTTTAGCCTTAGCGGTTACTACAATATTTAACCAGTCTTCGTTTGGTTTTTGTTTATTGCTAGTTATAATTTCAATTTGGTCACCACTTCTTAATTTATGTCCAAGTGGGACTAGTTTGTGATTCACTTTTGCACCAATACATTTGGAACCAATAACAGAGTGAATATTAAAAGCGAAGTCCAATGCTGTACTATTAATTGGCAACATTTTAACGTCTCCTTTTGGTGTGTACACGTAAATTTCTTCTGCTAAAAAGGAAGTTTTAAAGTCTTGTAAAAAATCAATCCCTTCTTCTTGCTGATTACTTAATGCTTCTCGAATTTGTACAAACCATTTATCAAAACGGTCCTCGGTTTGTGTACCTTCTTTATATTTAAAATGCGCAGCTAGTCCTTTTTCAGCAATTTCGTTCATACGTTTAGTGCGTATTTGCACTTCCACCCATTTACCCTGTGGCCCCATTACGGTAGTGTGTAATGCCTCGTAACCATTGCTTTTCGGATTGCTTAACCAGTCTCTTAAACGTTCTGGAGAAGGCAAGTATTCGTCCGTAATTAGAGAATATACTTTCCAGCAAGCTTCCTTTTCCATTTCTAGGGGAACATCCAATATTACTCTAATGGCAAACAAGTCGTATACCTCTTCAAAGCTCACGCCCTTCTTCTTTATTTTGTTCCAAATAGAATGTATACTTTTTGGTCGTCCATGAATATCGAAATCAAATCCAGAAAGGGTTAGCTTATCTTTTAATGGTCGGATAAACTCATTTATATATTTCGTCCTTTCTCTTTTTGTTTCACTTAATTTTTTAGCAATCTCGCGATAAGTATCAGGTTCGAGAAACTTCATCGACAAATCTTCTAATTCTGTCTTAATATTATAAAGTCCCATTCTGTGCGCCAATGGAGCGTATACCCAAATAGTTTCAGAAGCAATTTTCAATTGTTTTTCTTGCTTCATGGAATCTAGTGTCCGCATATTGTGTAAGCGGTCGGCCAGTTTTATTAATATAACTCTTGGGTCGTCGGTTAGGGTAAGTAATATTTTTTTAAAATTCTCTGCTTGCTGACTGCTATTAGCACTCATGACAGTCGAAATTTTAGTTAACCCATCTACTATTTTTGCAATCTCATTTCCAAATTCACTTTTAATATCGTCTAGCGTTATATCGGTATCTTCTACCGTGTCATGCAATAGTGCGCAAATGGTGCTTCGGACACCTAGGCCAATTTCATCCACGCAAATCATGGCTACTGCAATTGGGTGAAATATATAGGGCTCCCCACTTTTGCGTCGCATGGTTTTATGTGCATTCGTTGCCATTTCAAAAGCAGTGCGCAATAGTTCCTTATCGCCTTTTTTAATCTTAGGCCTTAAGGATCTTAGCAGTGCACGATAATGACGAACAATTTCTTTATTTTCTTGTTCTTCATTCAAGGTGTACTTGCTATTCTCCACTTGCATCATATCTTGTTCCATTGGGTCCATCGTACTACGAAAATACGTAAAAGCAATAGGATTTTTACAAAGAACAAACAGATAGTGTAACTTTGAACCCTATGTCCACAACGCAGCCTAAGCAAATTTTTAAGGTGACTATTTTAAAAAGAGTTTTTTCTTTCGTTAAACCCTATAGGGCTGTTTTTTTTATAAATGTGGTTTTGGCGATTGTGTTAGCTTTTGCAACCCCGGTAAGGCCTTATTTAATTCAAGCAACGGTGAATACCGCCATTGGTAAGTTGGTCGATTTGCCTAATTGGGTACATTGGTTTTTACCCGAAAACGCTTTTCAGTCGGCATTGCATTTAATCCTATCGCTTACATTATTTCAGGTTGGATTTATTATAATGGAAACAGTGATGCGTTTTTTCTTCACTTTTGGAATGGCTTGGCTAGGACAGCAGGTGATTAGGGATTTGCGCAATAAAGTGTACGATAAAATAATGCACTGGGAAATGAGGCAGTTTGATAAAACACCAATTGGCACTTTAACTACTAGGACCATTAACGATATTGAAAGCATTAATGATATTTTTTCAGATGGGCTTATTCCCATTATTGCCGATATGCTAACTATTATTGTCACGCTAACAACTATGTTTTTTATTGACTGGAAGTTGACACTTATTTGCTTAGTGCCTTTCCCTATCATGCTTATTGCGACTTATTTTTTTAAAGAAAGTGTAAATAAAAGTTTTGTACAGGTACGAAATGCTGTAGCAGCTTTAAATGCTTTCGTGCAAGAACATATATCTGGAATGCAAGTAGTGCAAGCGTTTGCTGCGGAAGAAAAGGAGTTAGAAAAGTTTAAAAAAATAAATGGCCAACATAAGGTTGCAAATATTAGGGCAATATTTGCGTACTCCGTTTTCTTTCCTGTGGTGGAAGTTGTCTTAGCTTTAAGTATTGGATTAATTGTTTGGTGGGTCGCTGGCAAATCACTTGACGCAGGTTTATTAGTGGCGTTCATTTTATTTTTAAATCAAATATTTAGGCCGCTAAGAATGATAGCAGATAAGTTCAATGTTTTGCAAATGGGAATGGTTGCTGCAGAACGTGTTTTTAAGGTATTAGACAATGAGGACATTACTTCCGATACAGGAAACTATGCACCAGCTAGTATAAAGGGCAAGATTGAATTTAACAAGGTTGAATTTGCTTATAACCCACCCAATTTGGTATTAAATGGGATTAGTTTCACCGCCGAGGCTGGACAAACTGTTGCTTTGGTAGGGCATACAGGCAGCGGAAAAACTTCTATTATTAGTATCTTGAATCGTTTATATCCTTACCAAGGAGGTAGTATACTGTTGGACGACCACGCTATAGAATCCTATTCATTAGATAGGCTTCGTGCTTCAATAGGAGTGGTATTACAGGATGTGTTTTTATTTTCGGGGTCAATTTTTGATAACATCACTTTACGCAATGAAGCCATTACAAGGGAGCAGGTTGTTGCAGCGGCTAAAATGATTGATATGCATGATTTTATCATGCAATTGCCTGGCGGATACGATTATCAGGTAATGGAACGCGGTGCTACATTGAGTTTAGGGCAAAGGCAATTAGTATCCTTTATAAGAGCCTTGTTATACAATCCTTCCATTTTAATCCTCGACGAAGCCACTTCGTCCATTGATACAGAAAGCGAACAATTAATTGAAAAAGCAATTGACACCCTAATAAAAGGGAGAACTTCCATAGTAATTGCGCATAGGCTTTCAACCATTAGAAAAGCCGATAAAATCATTGTTTTGGACAAGGGTCAAATCAAAGAAATGGGTACCCATAATGAGCTGTTAAATTTGGGTGGATTTTATACAAAATTGAATGAAATGCAGTTTGTTGAAAAAAAAGAAGCTTGATTTTATTAACTACTTGATTTTCAAATAGTTGTGTTTATTATTTTTTTTAATTCCACAGGAAGAATTCTATTCGAAATTGGGCTATTTTAACCCCTTTATTCCTATCTTTGCCGCAAATTTTGAGATAGGTATGAGCTTTAGACGTATAAAATCTTTACTAGTAGTGAGTTTGAGCTTTGTCGCTTTGTTGATTTCAACAAGCACAAAAGCCAATGACCCTGTTGTATTACCAACCGATTCTAATAAAGTAAAACAAACAACTGTTGCTCCTGCCGAGCCTGCTGCTCATGCTGCAAAAGAAGAAGGTAGCTTTAATGTTACTGAAACTATTTTAGAGCATATTAAGGATGACCATAGTTGGCATTTATGGGGGCACACTTCATTGCACTTACCTGTAATTTTATACACTTCAAAAGGGCTAGAAGTATTTTCTTCTAAAAACTTTTTAGACGAACATCATGAGCAAACTATTTACAAAGGAAATTTTGACTACAAAATAATTGAAGGCAAAACAAAAATTGTAGACGCTGCTGGTGTAGTAGACGTATTGGCAAGCAAGCAGCTTTGGGATTTTTCTATTACAAAAAATGTAGCTAGTTTATTTATATCTGTTTTCATTTTGTTAGTTGTTTTATTAACTGCTGCAAGTGCTTATAAAAAAACAGGCGTAAAGTCTGCTCCAAAAGGGTTGCAGTCTTTCATGGAGCCAATTGTATTGTTTGTTAGAGACGAGGTTGCTATACCAAATATTGGTGCAAAGCGTCACGCTAAATACATGCCGTTTTTACTAACTATTTTCTTCTTGGTGTTAACGAATAACTTTTTGGGTTTAGTGCCTTTCTTCCCAGGGGGCGCTAACGTAAGTGGCAATATTGCTTTCACAATGACTTTAGCGGTGTGTGTATTTATTGTGGTGAATTTGAGTGCTAATAAAAGTTATTGGGAACACATTTTCTGGATGCCAGGTATGCATTGGAGTATGAAATTATTCTTAGCGCCGATTGAATTAATTGGGGTATTCACAAAGCCTATTTCTTTAATGATCCGATTATTCGCGAACATTACAGCAGGCCACATTCTTGTATTAAGT
>JBEDKT010000193.1:0-11040 GCA_041172025.1 Bacteroidota bacterium | reverse complement strand
AAAAACTTTGTATTTGACGACAGGTTAGGGGAGAAAATCACCGATGATGTTATAGCAAAGTGTCACCAATGCGGAGCACCTTGCGACACACATACCAATTGCAATAACGATGCCTGTCATTTATTATTTATTCAATGCGAGGCTTGTGCAAAAGCATTTGACGGATGTTGCACAAAGGAATGTACGGAAGTATATCACCTTCCCTTAGAAGCACAAGAATTATTAAGAGCTGGCAATAAAAACGGTATTCAGGTATTTAATAAAAGTAAACAACGCTTAAGGCCAAGGTTGGGGATTGATATTTAAATTATTCAACTCCTAATTTCTTCAAGCTAGCGCAAACCAATTCGTAAGTTTCCTCTTCGGTTTTTGTTTCTGGTTTAAAGGGAGCGCCAATTACTTTTTCATATAGTTCAATATACCTTTTTGAAATAGTATCAATCCACTCGTCGGACATTGTTGGAACTGTTTGCCCTTCTTTACCCATGAATCCATTTTCAATTAACCACTCGCGTACGAATTCTTTACTTAATTGTTTTTGCTTTTCTTTTTTAGCTTGCCTTTCTTCAAAACCTTCCGCATAAAAATACCTAGAAGAATCGGGAGTATGAATTTCATCCATTAAATAAATAGTATCGCCAATTTTTCCAAATTCATATTTAGTATCTACTAATATTAATCCTTGTTTAGCTGCAATTTCTTTTCCTCTTGCAAATAATGCCAATGCATATTTTTCTAATACTTCCCAGTCAGCAGCATTCGCTAAACCTTGTGCAATAATTTCTTCTTTTGAAATATCTTCATCATGACCTTCGCTTGCTTTAGTGGAAGGAGTTATAATAGGAGTAGGGAAGTAGTCGTTTTCGACCATCCCTTCTGGTAAAGTCACGCCACATAAAACACGCCCCCCAGCTTGGTAGGTTCTCCAAGCATGACCCACCAAATTTCCCCTAACAACCATTTCTATTTTAAAGGGGGTACATTTTTTGCCAATTGCCACATTTGGAGCCGGAATATCAAGTAGCCAATTAGGGCAAATATCGCTTGTAGCCTCTAGCATATAGGCTGCGATCTGATTTAATACTTGTCCCTTAAATGGGATAGGTTTTGGCAGAATTACATCAAATGCCGAAATTCGATCGCTGGCTATCATTACAAGTAGCTCATTATCAATATAATACACGTCTCTTACTTTGCCGTGATACTCATTTACCTGGTTTGGGAAAGGCTTATTATTCATCTAACAAAATTATATTTTTAAGGCTATAAACGTAGAATTTTTTTAAATGCTAACATTTTGTTATTTTGTCCCACAATTCATTCTTAAAACAATCATTTATGAAAAAATTTTTAAGTCATTTTGCCCTTTTGTGCCTAAGTACCCTAATGGTATTTTCGGCTCAAGCTCAAAATGCTGGTACTGTAACTGGTACTGTTAAAAATTCAAGTTCTTCCGAGACACTGTCTGCTGTTACTGTTTCTATTAAAGGAAGCAATGCAGGAACTTTTACTGACGATAAAGGAAACTTTAAATTAAATATTGCTCAAAAAGCACCGTTTACTTTGGTATTTTCTTCAGTTGGTTTTGCTACAAAAGAAGTTATCGTACAAGCAAACACTAACAAAATCGCTGTTAGTTTAGATCCAGCTTTCGTGCTTGGTTCTGAAGTTGTAGTTGCGGCATCAAGAGTAGCAGAAAGAATACTAGAGTCTCCGGTTTCTATCGAGAGAATTAGTAATAATACAATCAAGAATTCTCCAGCTTCAAGTTACTATGATATCATAGGTAACTTAAAAGGTGTTGACGTTATCACAGCTAGTTTAACATTTAAAAGTGTTGGAACAAGAGGTTTTAATGGTAGTGGTAACAACCGTTTAAATCAATTGATTGACGGTATGGATAACCAAGCTCCAGGATTAAACTTCCCGGTTGCAGCTATCGTTGGTTTAACTGAGTTAGATGTTGACAATATTGAATTATTACCAGGTGCATCTTCTGCATTATATGGTGCAGGCGGTATGAATGGTACTGTTTTAATTAACAGCAAAAGCCCATTCAAATACCAAGGGTTGAGTTTCCAAATCAAACAAGGTGTAAACCATATTGATAGTTACCAACGCCCTCAAGCTGCTTTTAAAGATTATACAATTCGTTGGGCAGATAAAATAGGCGAACGTTTTGCTTACAAAGTTTCTGCTCAATATACTGAAGCACAAGACTGGTTAGCTATGAATAAGTCAAACTATTCTAGAACAACTGGTTCTCCTAATGGTCAAACAATTCCTGGTTATTTTGGAATTGATCCAAACTATGATGGTGTGAACGTTTATGGTGATGAAACTACTTCTCCATTAAGTTCAATATATGATGGCGTTAAGTCAGGAGTAATTGGTGCTTTAACTGCTGCACTTACACCAGCTTATGGTGCAAATGCAGGTGTTGCAGCAAATACTGCTTTTGGTCAATTACAGGGTGCAGCTGCTTTGTTTCCAACATTAGCTTCTTATAGGGCTGGTGTTTTCACAGGTGCAAATGCTGCTTTAGCTCCTTATGCTCCTTATTTGTTTGGTCAATCAAAAGGATATTTCACTGGTGTGAATGTTGCTAGAACAGGTTATAGCGAAGAAAACGTAATTAACCCAATTGCTAAAAACACAAAGATTACTGGTTCTGTACTTTATAAAATAAATGACAAAACAGAAGCTTCTTATAGCGTATATACTGGTTCTGGTAACACAGTTTATACTGGTAGTGATCGTTATTCTTTGAAAGACTTAACAATGACTCAATACAAGTTTGAATTGAAGTCTAAAAACTGGTATTTAAGATCATATAAAACAGTAGAAGATGCGGGTAACTCATTTAACGCAACTATCACTACTCGTTTATTTAATGAAGCTTGGAAGCCTAGTGGTGTTTGGTTCCCTACTTATACCGCTGCCTATGTTCAATACAGAGACGGTGGTTTAGGAGTTAATGCCGCTCATGCTGCTGCAAGAGCAGTTGCTGACCAAGGACGTCCTACAGGAAATATAGCTGAGACTGATTTATTCAAGAAAATTGCTAGCACGCCAATTGGTATTAAAAATGGTAATGGTGGTAAATTCTTAGACAAATCAGAATTAAGTGCTTACGAAGGTCAATACAACTTAACTGAACTTACAGGTTTAAATAAACACAACATTGACTTATTAGTTGGTGGAGGTGTTAAAGAGTATTTATTAAATTCTCAAGGAACATTATTTGCTGATACTGCTGGCAGAATTAAAATTAAAGAAACTGGTGCTTATGCGCAGTTATCTAAAAGATTCTTTGGTGATATCTTGAAAGTGTCATTCTCTGGTCGTTATGACAAGAATACTAACTTTGCAGGTCGTTTCACTCCAAGAGCTTCTGCAGTAATAAGACTAGCGCAAGACCATAACTTACGTTTATCTTACCAAAGTGCTTACCGTTTCCCAACAACACAAAACCAATGGATCAACTTAAGAGTTGGTGCAGGTACAATATTAATGGGTGGTTTACCAGCACTTAGGAATTTTTACAATTTTGGAACAAACAAGGCTTATTCTTTAGCGAGCGTTTTAGCTGGTGCGCCAGTTGAACAAAAGTTCAAAGAATTCAAACCTGAGTCTATGAACTCATTTGAAATTGGTTATAAGGCTTTAATTGCTAAGAAATTATTACTTGACTTTTATGTATACTCTGGAAGTTATACCAACTTTATTAGTGGTGTAACTGTGCTTCAGGCTAATTCAGGCAATATTGCTGATTTGGCTGATGCAACTAAGCGTACTGCTTATAGCATTTCAACAAATGCTACTGGTAAAGTAAAAACAAGTGGATGGGGTGTTTCAGCTGATTATATCTTGCCAAGAAACTTTGCGTTTTCTACTAGTATTTTCACTGACGAAATTGGCCCTTTACCTACAGGATTCACTTCATATTTCAATACACCAACATTCAGAGCTAATTTTGGCTTAAGCAATAGTGGTTTCTTGTTAAAGAATCGTTTAGGTTTCAGTGCTAACGTTCACTATCAAGACGAATTTACTTACGAAGGAACATTTGGCGTAGGTAAAGTAGATGCTTACAATACTTTAGACGGTGCTATCACTTACAAAGTACCTTCAATCAAGTCATTGGTTAAAGTAGGTGGAACAAACATATTAAACCATTATTATAACACAGCTTTCGGTAGTCCAAGAATTGGTGGATTATACTATGTAAGCTTTGCTTATAATATATTTTAAGTATTTAGGGTGGGTTAGACCCGAAATCCCTCTCCGGTTAAACGGGGAGGGATTTTTTTATGCACTAGAATTACTTTTTTCCTATATAAAACTCTATTTTTGCCATTCAAAATAAATTTAGTTTCATGCGATCAATAGCCTTTAGAGAAGCCCTTAGGGAAGCGATGAATGAGGAGATGAGAAGAGACGACAGCGTGTTTTTAATGGGAGAGGAAGTAGCTGAGTACAATGGTGCTTATAAAGTAAGTCAGGGAATGTTGGCCGAGTTTGGTCCAAAGCGTGTTATTGATACACCTATCTCTGAATTAGGATTTACTGCTGTTGCAGTAGGTGCTGCACAAAATGGTTTAAGACCAATTGTGGAATTCATGACTTGGAATTTTGCCGTACTACCTTTAGACCAAATATTAAACACAGCTAGTAAAATGTTAGCAATGAGCGGTGGTCAAGTTGGTTGCCCAATTGTAATGAGAGGCCCTAACGGAAGTGCTGGCCAATTAGGTGCACAACATTCTACTGCATTTGAAAGTTATTTAGCAAATATCCCTGGTATAAAAGTGGTATCTCCTTCGAATGGTTATGACGCGAAAGGTTTATTGAAACAAGCTATTCGCTATGAACAAGATCCTATCATGTTTTTAGAAAGTGAAGTAATGTATGGTGATAAGTGTGAAGTACCTGAAGAAGAATATTATATTCCATTAGGGAAGGCGGATGTTAAAAAAGTAGGTAGCGATATTACTATTGTCTCTTATAATAAAATGATGAAAGTTGCATTAGGTGCTGCTGCTGAACTTGAGAAAGAAGGAATAAGTGCGGAAGTAGTTGACCTAAGAACTATTCGTCCTTTGGATTGGATGACAGTTTTAGAAAGTGTGAAGAAAACAAATCGCTTGGTGATTATTGAAGAACAATGGCCATTTGCTTCTATTTCTTCTGAGTTGTCTTACCGCATACAAAAGGAAGGCTTCGATTACCTTGACGCTCCAATTAGAAGAATTACTAGTGCGGACGCACCAATGCACTATGCCCCTAATTTAACGGCTTTAGCAATACCTGATATCGCTAGGTCGGTAAAATTGGTAAAAGAAGTATTGCAACAGTATAAGTAATCCTTGTTTTGGGCCTTTTAAATAGTAAAATGGGCTCGCAAAAATCTTTTTATAAATATCCCTCACAAAGGGATATTTTTGTTATGTATAATTAATTAACATTTATGGGCATATTTATATTTCTTGTTTTCGTGTTAGGTTGGCATATTGGCATTTACGGTATGTTAAGAAAAGCAGGCGTAGAAAATACAAAAGCAATTATTCCTATTTACAATACTTGGGAAGTAGTGAAACTTTGTAATATTCCAAAGTTTTGGTTTTGGCTTCAACTAGTGCCAATTTTAGGACAATTTATTAGCTTGTGGATTTCAATACTTTTTGTGATGCACTTTAAAAGAGTAAATTTAATTCATCATGCGTTAACGGTATTGGTCCCCTTTATTTATTTGCCTTATTTAGGATTTTCTAAAAACGAAAAATGGCATGGGGCAGAAGCTTTAGCACATTATCATAAACCAGCATCTAGAGAATGGATTGACGCAGCTGTATTCGCTGTAGTTGCAGCCACCTTAATTAGAACATTTTTATTTGAGGCATATGTCATACCAACCGAGAGTATGGAAAAAACTTTATTGGTGAATGACTTTTTATTTGTGGATAAAGTAACTTATGGTGGAAGGATTCCACAAACACCTTTGTCTTTTCCTTTTGTACATAATACTTTGCCTGGGGCACCCACAACACCTTCTTATTTAAAATGGATTCAGATAGATTATACACGACTTCCAAAATTGAGGGCTATTAACAGAAACGATGTTGTTGTATTTAATTTTCCTGCAGGGGACACTATTATAAACCTGCCTGAATTTGGTAGTAAGATTCCTTATTATGATGTGTTAAGAAGTGAGCAGTATAATAACGACAGAGACAAGTTGAAAAATGATTACCCGATTTTAGTACATCCAATTGACAAAACCGACAATTATATTAAAAGATGTGTTGGTATACCAGGGGATGTAATTCAAGTTAAGGCAAGTCAGCTATGGGTTAATAATAAAACAGCGTTCGTGCCCGCATATGCGCAATCAGAATATTTAGTAGAGACCGATGGAACAGCTATCCCTGAAGATTTTATCGAAGACACTATAGGTATTAATATTACAGAAGCAACTTCGGATTTTCAAGTATTGGATATTAAGCCAAACAGCTTTAAAATTAATATGACAGCTTCGGCTGCTGCAAGTTTAAAAAAGTTGCCACAAGTTAAATTGGTAACATTATTTCAGGACAATACAGTTGGGTATACTTTCCCTAATGATGTAGTTCATTTCCCTTATTCAGTTGACAACTTCGGTCCCATTCGTATTCCCCAAAAAGGAGACCAAATTATTTTAGCGGACAGTACTATTGAATTATACCAAAGGTTAATTACTAACTACGAAAGCAATACACTTGAAAATAGAAACGGAAAATATTTTATTAATGGTGTTGAAACAAAAAGCTATACAGTTAAGTTAGATTATTATTGGATGATGGGAGACAATAGGCACCGAAGTCAGGATAGCCGCTTTTGGGGATTTGTTCCTGAAACGCATATTGTGGGTCGGGCTGCACTTATATGGTTTAGTTATAGCCAGTCAGTAAGGTGGAACAGGTTGTTCAAACTGATAAAATAACCTTTAAATTTAGATATGATTAAGAAAATAGAAATAGAATATGAGTTGTTTGATCATTCAGGATTATTGTCTCAGCAGGACCAGGTAGTTTTAGAAGCGGCAAGAAAAGCAACTCAAACAGCTTATGCCCCTTATTCAAATTTTTTGGTAGGTGCGGCGGCTAGGTTAAGTTCAAATGAAATTGTTATTGGGTCAAACCAGGAGAGTGCAAGTTATCCCGTAGGCATTTGCGCAGAAAGAACCTTATTAAATAGCGTTGGGAGCCAGTTTTCGGGCGAAAAAATACTAGTGCTTGCGGTTAGTTATGACGCCATTGGAAAGCCTTCAGTTGACCCATTGTCGCCGTGTGGTATGTGTAGGCAGTCTTTACTTGACTTTGAAAATCGTTACCAAGCGCCAATTAGAATAATTTTATCAGGTTTGCAAGGGCCTGTTCAGGTTTTTAATTCCGCAGCACACTTACTTCCTTTCGGTTTTAATGGGTCTATTTTCAAGGAATTAAGAGGGAAGTAGTTGTTGTCGCGAGGCTATTCCATTATAGTGCTACCTTAAAATAAGGTTTGCACTCCTAAGGCAAGCCTAAATTCATGCTGTAGTAGCCATTTCTTTCTCGCTTTACCCCAAGCATAACCTACTAGTGATTTGTCAGCACCTATTATCCTATGACAAGGAACAATAATTGCAATTTTATTCTTTGCATTTGCCGATGCGGCTGCACGAACTAAGTTTGGGTCCCCTAATTTTTTTGCTAATTCTCCATAGCTTAAGGTTTTGCCAAAAGGTAATTCATACAGTTCCTTCCAAACTTTCTGTTGGAACTCTGTTCCTTCCTGATTAATAGGTACCGTAAAATGTCTTCTTTTGCCTGCGAAGTATTCAATTAATTCATCTACGCATTGGTGTATCACGGCTGGTTGGTCAGCATCGTTTTCGAAAAAGCCAGCGCTTTCAGATGGGGTAATAAAAACCAGTTCTTCAATACAATAATCGGACGCAACAATTTTCAATTGGCCAATGGGGCTATGGTAAATATGTGCGGTTTGGACTAACATTAGCTGTCTAATAAGTTGGCAAGGTCGGTAAGGTCCTTTTGTTTATACTGAACAGTGGGACTCGTAAAACATTTTGCTAATTCTAATAAATGTTTTTGAATAACACGCACATTTGAAAGTGCTTTATAATAAGTATTTTTAGGTTCAATGTTTGAGCGTAAAAAATATTGGTCTAAGTCCTTTTGTGAAAAGGCATGACCAGTTGTTCCTTCAACATAAAACTGAATATATTCTTGTGGATTTGTGTACACTTGTTCTTCGTCGTAGTCGGCTGCATAAAAAGCAATAATACATTGCTTAGGAATATTTATATAATGTGCTTCTAGTTCTAGTTGCTGACAAAGTTCGGCATACAGTAGGGTATTGGCAAATGCATTCCCTTTTTTAGATTGTAAAGGTGCAGCAATTAAAAAATCGGCAGGCCTTTCATAGTTTACCTCAACTCCTTTTATTTGATAGTAATTAAAAAGGATATTTCTTAACACATTTGCTTGTTCTAATGGCGTTAAGTAGTTATTTAATTCAAGCCAAATATTACGTCTAATTTTTTCTAATTGGTGACGCAAGGTATCGATTGCTAATTCTGGAAGCTGAAATTTAGTGATAAGTAAAGCGCCTTCGAAAAGGGAAGGGTTGGGTTTTGATTTCCATTCAATAAAGGCTTCTCGTAAATCATTTAAACGCAGTTTGTAAATCATCATCTCAATGCGTTCAAGGGTAGCTTCTTCCAATGTGTTTTCCCATAAATGTTCTAAGTCGGGAATTATAGGGGAACCATAATTTAAAAGCCTGTCTGATATGGTATTAAATACTTCTTCGTCAGGGTCGTCAATTAGTTTAAATAATGCTTTTATTTCGGTTGCTGTATGCATGAATTGGGCTGGAATGCTTTTAAATTATTATTCAAATCAACGTAAAATATATGACATTGTTCAGCTTATTTCCCCACTCATGTGGATATATTTTAACAATAGTTTACATAATAAAAAGAATTATTCATCGTTGGTAGCAAATATTCTCTATTTCGGCATTTGGTTCTAGCAATTTAGCGTTCCTTTGCATTATCAAATTGTAACCTAATGTCAAACCCCAACATTGCTACCCCCAAATTTCCAGTAATGGCTAAGTCATTGCATGCGGAATTAAAAAGAAGAGTTAACGAGTATCTAAGCGAGCATTCCATTAAGGCGACTGGTAACTACAAACTTTTTTCAAAAGCTATTATTTTACTTTCTTTATTTGTTGCCACTTACATTCACCTTGTATTTTTTACACCTCCTGCATTTTATGCAATCGCTGAGTGTATATTATTTGGCGGATTAATTGCAGCTATTGGTTTTAATGTTATGCATGACGGAAGCCATGGTAGCTTTAGTAAATACCCTTGGTTGAATAAGCTTGCTTCTTCTTCCATAAGCATACTTGGCGCAAGCCGTTTTATGTGGGGTATGAAGCACGTAACATTGCACCACACTTTTACCAATATCGACGGCGTTGATGACGATATTGAAGTAGGCGTATTCATGAGAATGGCACCTACGCAAAAGCACTATTTATTACATCGTTTCCAGCACGTGTATTTTTGGGTTTTATATTGCCTATTATATATATTCTGGATTTTCTTTACAGACTATAAAAAGTACTTCTCTCAAAAGATAGGTTCTGTGCCATTGAAAAAAATGACAATTGGAGAACATATTGAATTTTGGGTAGTTAAAGTTTATCATGCAGCTGTGTTCATAATTATTCCTGTGTATATGCTAGGATGGGCTAGTTGGTTAGTTGGTTTCCTTGTAACCACCTGTTTTGCTGGTTTTATATTAAGTATTGTATTCCAGTTAGCACATACAGTTGACGGAACTGAATTCCCAGTTGCAATTCAACCTGAGAATAAAATGCCTGACGAATTTGCAGCTCACCAAATTCATACTACTGCTAATTTTGCAACAAAAAGCAAATTAGTAAGTTGGTTAGTAGGTGGCTTGAACTTCCAAATTGAACACCATTTATTTCCAAAAGTTTCACACGTACATTATCCTGAAATTTCCAAGATTGTAAAACAAACTTGTGCTGATTTTAAACTAAAGTATATTGAATACCCAACAGTGATTAGTGCTATTAAAGCACACGTGAATTATCTTAAATCTATGAGTAAGAAGCCTGCAATGGCTTAACCACAATATTTATACCCATTAAAAAAGGGATACCAATTGGTATCCCTTTTTTATGTCTTGTATATGCTAATAAATTAAGAAGCTTTTTTCTTTCTAGCAACTTTACGAGGAGGGTTCTTTTTCAATTCCTCTATAATAGCTTTTACTTCTTCTATCGTCAATTCTTCCACTTTCTCTTGTTGCTCTTTGGTCAACTTAAAGTTGCGTAAGCCTTGTTTGATATAAGGGCCATATGGGCCACGTAATAATTGAATCTTTTCTTTTTCAAATACTTTAATAGTACGTTCGTCCTTTGCCTTGCGTTTTTCGGCAATCATAGGAGTCAATTCTTCGAAGGTTACGGTATAAGGGTCCATTTCCTTGTTCAAGGAGTAGAACTTCTTAGCATGCGCCGCATAAGGGCCAAAACGGCCTATGTTTACCGAAACCTCTTCGTCTTCAAATTGACCAAGCATCCTAGGTAACTTGAATAGCTCCATTGCTTCTTCAAAACTGATAGTCTCAATACTTTGAGAAGCTTTCAATTTTGCGAATCTTGGTTTTTCTTCCTCGTCCTGGTGACCTATTTGAACCATTGGGCCATATCTACCCATACGTGCAATTAACTTCTTGCCACTAACTGGGTCAAATCCTAGCTCTCTTTCACCTTTCGCTCTTTCGGCTGTTTCTAATGTATGTTCGATTGTTTCATGGAACGGCGTATAAAATGCTGCTAACATATCACTCCAAGCCAATTTGCCTGCAGCAATTTCATCAAATTCACCTTCAATTTTAGCTGTAAAGTTAAAATCCATCACTTTTGAGAAGTGTTGTTTTAAAAAGTCAGTTACCA
>JBEDKT010000192.1:0-9435 GCA_041172025.1 Bacteroidota bacterium | reverse complement strand
ATATTACTATTATCTGATTTTACTTGTAAATTTTAAAAAATTAGCTGCTAATGACCCTTCCTATCTTATAAGCAATAGTCTAGGCTTAGTATCCAAGTCCTTAAAAAAATACCCTTTAGAATATAATAAAAGTGCCTAATAGGTGATTTTTGTCATCTTTATTTTTAGTAACTTACTATACGATTGCTCAAACGATTTACTAAAAAAATTAATGTCCAATGAAAAGAAGCACTTTTCTTAGCAAATCTGCTGTTGCTGCAGCAGGTTTATTTATAACAAGAGACTTATTCAAACAACAAGCAAGCCCTATTTATGGTCACAATGGAATGACCTACCAGTTAAATACAAAGTGGGGCGTGTTAAATGCCGACAAAACGCCCGTGAATGATTGTCACGAAATGATACAAGACATTAAGGGACGCATTATTTTATTGACAAATGAAACAAAAAATAATGTAATCATTTATAATAAAAGTGGAAAGCTAATTGACAGTTGGGGTACTCAATTTCCTGGTGCACATGGCTTAACTGTGCAACATACAGGTAAGGAAGATTTTTTATTTATCACCGACACCAATACACATCAGGTTTATAAAACCACAATTGATGGACGTATACTTTTAACTATTGATCCTCCAAAGGATTTACCAGCTTATGCAAAAAAGGAAGCCTTTGTTCCTACAGAAACTACCGTGTTAGACAATGGAGATTTTTATATAGCAGACGGATATGGCGCACAACATATTTTACATTACGACGAAAAAGGAATTTTAAAAAACGCGTTTGGTGGCAAAGGAGAAGGTGATCAATTCTTAGACAATGCCCATGGCATTTGTGTAGATAAAAGAAATGGCAATCCAACTTTACTAATTACAGATAGGACAAGAAATGCATTTAAGCGTTTTTCATTAGACGGTAAACTATTGGAAGTAATTCATTTACCAGGTGCTTGTGTATGTAGGCCCGTTATAAAAGGCGACTATTTATATGCTGCCGTATTACGTTCTCCCGATTTAAATGCAGAAGGGAGTGGCTTTATAACCATACTGGATAAAGAAAATAAAGTGGTTTCTAACTTAGGTGGTTGTGCTCCTGTATACGAAAACAACAAATTGAAACCATTATACCAAACCGAAAAAATATTATTTCATCCACATGACGTTTGCGTAGACGATGAAGGAAGTATTTATGTTGCTCAATGGGCTTCAGGAAAAGTGTATCCTTATAAATTCACAAGAGTTTAAACTTGATTTTATTTTTATGAGAAGAAAAATAATTATAGTATTTATTTTACTATCCGTTGCGGGCTTGTCTTATGGTGTGTATCATTTTTCAACCGAAAAAAAAGAATCCGCAAATGAACTAGTGTCCTATAATAAAGACATTCGTCCAATTTTATCGGATAAATGTTTTACTTGTCATGGACCAGATGCGAGTAAAGTAAAAGCAGGGTTGAGGTTGGATTTGCCAGCGCGTGCTTTTGCAGAATTAGAAAAGAACAAAGGCCATTATGCTATAGTACCTGGTGCTCCAGAAAAAAGTGAGCTTATTGCAAGGATAGAATCCAACGACCCAAAAGTAATGATGCCAGTTCCGGAAAGTCATTTAACAAAACTCACCTTGGAAGAAATTGCACTTTTTAAACGCTGGATTAAACAAGGTGCTAAATATGAAAAGCATTGGGCTTTTGAAGCGCCTAAAAAAACGGCCTTACCTGAAGTAAGTAAAACTAGTTGGGTTTCAAATGAAATAGATAAGTTCGTTTTACATAAAATGGAACAAAAGGATTTTAGTCCTAGTGAAGAAGCAACAAGAGAAACTTTAATTAAACGTAGCTATGCAGATATACTTGGCCTTGCACCAAGCTACGAGGAATTGAACTATTGGAGAAACGCAGCAGGCGATAACTGGTATAGCCAGATGATTGACAAACTATTGCAAAAGCCAGCTTACGGAGAAAAATTGGCGGTGCTATGGATGGACTTGGCGCGTTATTCTGATTCTTATGGTTTTCAGGATGACAATATCCGCTCTCAATGGCCTTGGAGAGACTGGGTTATTTACGCGTTCAACAAAAATATGCCTTACGATAAATTCCTTACTAATCAAATAGCAGGAGATTTATTACCCAATGCAACAAAGGAAAATATTTTAGCAACTGCTTTTTTTAGAAATCATAAATACACCGAAGAAGGAGGTGTTATTGAAGAAGAATACAGAGTATCCTACAATATTGACAAAACAAAAACTTATGGTAAAGCAGTATTAGGTGTTACCATTGAATGTGCACAATGTCATGATCATAAATACGACCCATTTTCACACAAGGACTATTATCAATTATATGCGTTCTTTAATATAAGTAAAGAAAAAGGTTTTGAAGGAGACGTGAGTGTATCAACAATGGCAAAAAATCCAAAATTATTTATCAGCAAAGAGGATAGAAAAAATTTACTATCATTTATAAATACCATAGATACTAATAAATTAGAAGTGTCCGTAATGGGAGACACTTCCCGACCAACTTATATTTTAAGTAGAGGAAGTTATGATGCACCAACCACTATTGAAGTAAAACCTACCGCCTTAGAGTCTATCATGCCCTATGATACATCAAAGTATGCTAGAAACCGTTTAGGTTTGGCACAATGGACCACCAACAAAAAAAATCCATTAACAGCACGTGTGTTTGTGAATTTTATTTGGCAGGAAATTTTTGGGAAAGGAATTGTAAAAACATCAGGTGATTATGGGCTACAGGGCGAACTACCTAGTCATCCTGAATTATTAGATTGGCTAGCTGTAGATTTCATGGAGCATAATTGGGATATTAAATACTTGATAAAAAAAATAGTTACTAGTAGTACTTACCGTCAGTCAAGTGAAATGAGTAGTAAACATATGGAAAAGGATCCCGAAAATGCACTATACTCAAGGGCTCCACGTATAAGGTATAAGGCAGAAATTGTGCGTGATTTTATTTTAGGCACAAGCGGGTTATTAAATACTAAAATTGGTGGTCCAAGTGTTAAGCCTTACCAACCAAAGGGCGTATGGGAAAGCACCACCTCGGGACGTGGTGTGTTAGCTAGCTATAAACAAGACCACGGGGACGATATTTATAGAAGAGGTTTATATACTTTTATAAAACTAACTGCGCCGCCGCCAAGTATGATGATTTTTGATGCAAGTAACAGAGACCAGTGTGAAGCAAAAAGAGCAAGTACAAATACGCCATTACAAGCACTAACCATGCTAAACGATCCTACTATTTTAGAAGCGTCTCGTGTATTGGCTGAAAAAATTTCATTGAAAAAACAAAGTTTAGAAGATAAAGTACAACAAGCTTTTGAGACAATTATTATTCGAGCTCCTAACCGTTTTGAGAAAAATAAATTAACAGACTATTGCGAAAAGCAAACTGACTATTTTAAAAAGAACCCAAGTTTAATAAAGTCCACATTAGGTGTTGGAGAATACGCACATCCTAAAGCGCAATACAACGAAGCTGAAACTGCAGCCTTAATGAAAACTATTTTAATCATGTATAATTTAGAAGAAGCGATTACTAAATCATAATATAGCAATATGAATGAATTTTTAGAACACGGTTTAAATCAAAACCGTCGAAAATTTTTATCTAAGGTAAGCTTAGGTATTGGGGGACTTGCACTTGGTTCCTTAATGGTACCAGGATTGTTTGAAGGTAAAACCGAGGAAGAGATCTTTACAAATGTCTTGCCTCATTTTGCACCTAAAGCAAAGCGCGTTATTTATTTATTCCAAAATGGCGCGCCTTCTCAATTAGATTTATTTGACTACAAGCCAATGTTACAAAAAATGCATGGCGAGGATTTACCGGCAAGTATTAGGGCCGGACAAAGGCTAACAGGGATGACTGCCAACCAAAGCAAGTTCCCTTTAGCAGGAACAAAATTTAATTTCTCACAACACGGAAGCAATGGTGCTTGGTTTAGTGAAACAATTCCACATATTGCTAGCATGGCCGACGATTTATGTATTGTTAAAACAATGCATACCGAAGCCATTAACCACGATCCTGCACTTACCTTCTTTCAAACAGGCGCACAAGTGGGTAACAGGCCTAGTATGGGTTCATGGGTGAGTTATGGCCTTGGTAGTGAAAATAAAAATTTACCTGCTTTCTGTGTACTACTAAGTAAGGGACAAGGAAATGGGCAGGGGGTGTATTCCAAATTATGGAATAACGGATTTTTAGACTCCATACACCAGGGGGTTCAATTTACAAGTGGCGAAGAACCGGTAAAGTATTTAACCGACCCTGAATTCATAAAGCGTGACGACAAAAGAGCCATGCTAGACGAAATAGCTGCACTAAACCAGGAGTCCTATAAAAGTATTGGCGACCCTGAAATTATCACAAAGATTCAGCAGTATGAACTATCCTATAGAATGCAAATGGCCGTGCCTGAAATTACTTCATTGCAAAACGAACCAGAAAGTATAGTAAAAATGTACGGACCTGAGTGTATGCTGCCAGGCACTTATGCCGCGAATTGTTTACTAGCACGCAAACTATCAGAAAATGGCGTACGCTTTGTACAATTGTACCATCAGGGATGGGATGGACATGGTAATTTGCCAACAGAATTAGAAGGACAGTGTAAGGACGTAGACCAACCTTCAGCCGCATTAATAAAAGATTTAAAACAAAGAGGCTTATTGGATGAAACCTTGGTTATATGGGGTGGAGAATTTGGAAGAACAAACTATTGTCAAGGCCCATTGTCAAAAGATAATTATGGAAGGGACCACCATCCGCGTTGTTTCACTATTTGGATGGCCGTCGGTGGCGTAAAGCCCGGTGTATACGGGGAAACAGACGATTTTGGTTACAATATAAATACTTTGCCAGTGCACGTGAACGACTTTCATGCAACAGTCTTAAACCTGATGGGTGTAAACCACGAAGAATTTACATTCAAACATTTAGGAAGAAGATACCGTTTAACGGATGTTGCAGGAAAAGTAATAAATGAAATAATTAGTTAAGCATGAGTAGTAAAAAAGTTTTTCAAATACAGGAGGCGATACTTTGGTTATTAAATCCACTATTGGTGGTGCTTTCTATTTATAGTGATAAGATACAGCCTGGCTTGTTTTTTCAATGGCTAGGGAAAATGCATCCATTATTATTACACTTCCCCATTGTATTGGGCATAATGATAGTGATATACCTTATTGGATTTCAACAGAAACGATTGCCATTGAAATTTGAAAAAATAGCCCTTTCTACAAATGCTTTATTGACCACGATTGTTGCATTGTTTGGAATACTTTTAGCAAAACAAGACAGCTACGACAATAGTTTAATAGTATGGCACAAATGGGGTGGCGTAGCAATTGCATTAATTAGTTGGCTTCTAATTTATTTAATGGACCTGCCGACTAAATATAAAAGAATTATTGGTGTACTATTTTTTATAGCCATTGGCGTTTTTACACACAAGGGTGCACAGCTAACACACGGTGTGAATGCGGTTAGTTTTCCGCAAGCAGATACGGTTGCAATATTACCAGTAGTATTAGATAGCAATGCCACTGTATATGAAAAAGCAGTAGGCCCAATTTTAGCGCAGAAATGTGTAAGCTGTCATGGTAACGAAAAAGTGAAGGGGGGATTAAAACTAAACACTATAGACAATGTATTACTAGGTGGTAAAAGTGGAAACATACTAACCGCCAGCGCAGGGAAAGATGCCCTATTGTTTGAAAGGATACACATGCCATTAGCTGCCGAGAAGCATATGCCTCCCGACGGAAAACAACAATTAACTCCAGCTGAAATAAACATACTTAGTCTTTGGATTAAGGCAGGTGGAGATATTAAAACTAAAATGGCGCAAATGGCTAAAACCGATAGCCTGTACCTATTAGCAAATGCTTATATCCCTGTTGTAGAAAAAAGCAAATCCGTAAAAAATAGCTACCCCGAATTAACAGCTTATAATTCTAACTACTGTAGTGTTAATTATTTATTCACCGGGTCGGATGAAATTGAAGTTACTTTTTTTCAGGGTAGTTTTTATAACACGCAAGCGTTGAAAAATTTAGAAAAAATAAAAGACCAGGTAATTCACTTGAACATGCAGGGGATGCCTTTAACAAAAGAGGATATTAAAATTATTACACAGTTTACAAAACTAAAAAAGCTAAACTTAAATTATACAAAAATAAATATTGAAGCATTATCTGAAATAAAAAAAATGGAGCAACTTGAAACGCTTTCAATTTGTGGTGTAGAAGTTAACGAGTCAAGTTTTGAAAGGTTTTTAAAAGATGCTAAATTTTCAAATATCAATGTTTGGTCAAATACTATAAGTTCAAAGCAGTTACAGGTTTTAAATACAAAATATCCTAAGCTTACAATTATCATTGGCGACAATTTGGAAAACGAATATGTTAAACTAAGCAGTCCTAATATTGACCAAGACTCTTCTATTATCCCGAAACATTTAGACATTAAAATAAAGCATTTACTTCCGGGCATTGTTATTCGCTATACCACAGATGGTAGTGAACCAGATAGCCTAACAAGTCCTCAATATAAAAATGCATTCAGAATTACTAGTAACACTACTATAAAAACAAAAGCATTTAAAAAGGGTTGGATTAGTAGCGATATGGTACAACGCACTTTTTATAAGTCAGAAATAAAGCCAGATACTATTTACTTAATTAGCAAGCCCGACCCTAAGTACCAAGCTAGCGGCGCCAATACATTGGCCGATTACGAATTAGGTGGTCAAAATTTTTCAAATGGAAAATGGTTAGGCTATAAGGATGTGACAATGGAATTTGTTGCAGGTTTTAAACAGCCCAAGCTTATTACAGAGGCCTATTTTAATGCACTTGTAGATTACGGTTCGTATATTATGCCAATAGTTTCTATCACTGTTCAGGGAAGTAACGATGGTAAAATTTTTCAAAAAATTACAACTAGTAATTTTGCTTTGCCTACAAAGCCAGCTTCGATGAAAGAAAACAAAACCTTTAGCTGTAAGTTTCCTGCAAATAGTAGTTATCGCTATTACAAGTTCACGGTATTAAATATAAAAAAATTACCCGACTGGCATCCTGGAAAAGGAACACCAGGTTGGATATTTATTGACGAATTGTTCCTTAATTAATAACTGTTCTATGAAAAGAATGCTATCCATTTTTGGATTTAGTATGGGCACCATTGTGCTTATACTTGTTTCCCTGTTTTCTGTATTTGCACAACGTGATATACCTGTTGAAAACCTAAAAACAAAATATTGCACTACTGCTTCTGTGTTTATGCCTTTAATGGGTATGCAAGTACACTACAGAGACGAAGGACCCGTGACCGATACAACACCTATCGTTTTAATACATGGCACTTCTTCTTCCCTGCATACCTGGGATAGCCTTACAAGTATACTGCTATCGAATACAACTAGTGATAAACGCATAATTAGAATGGATATGCCAGGCTTTGGGCTTACAGGTCCTAGCCCAGAGAATGCCTATTCTTTCGATTATTTTTCAAGGTTCTTAGATTCTTTTTTAAATAAACTACAGGTTAAATCATGCATACTTGCTGGTAACTCATTAGGTGGAGGAATTGCTTGGCACTATACACTAGCTTATCCCGACAAAGTAAAAAAGCTTATTTTAATTGATGCAACAGGTTATCCTCGTAAAAACGAAAAGGGCTCATTAGGTTTTAAAATTGCTAGCACCCCAATACTTAATAATTTATTGCTGTTTGTAACACCAAAAGCATTGGTTAAAAAAAGTTTAGAAACCGTATTCTATAATAAATCCTATATCACAGAAGCAACTATTACAAGGTACCATGACTTATTATTAAGCAAAGGAAATAGAAGGGCAGCCCTTTCCTTATTTCAACACCCTTTGCAGCCAAACGCTTCGGCAATAATGAATATTAATACCCCAACACTAATTTTATGGGGGGAGCAGGACCAATTAATTTCAGTAGCTAATGCTTACCTGTTTCAGAAAGATATAAAGGGAAGCGTATTAGAGATATATAAAAGCGTAGGACATATACCTATGGAAGAAGCACCAAGCTTAATGGCAACTTCGGTACAACGCTTTATTAAGTAGTATAAAATGTACAGCTGACATTACCGATAAATAGTAGGCATAAAAAAAGTCCTCCCGACAATCGGGAGGACTTTTTAATATAATTAAGTTACTACTAGTTAAACAAGTATCTAACTCCAATTTGTAACTGCCAACGAGAACTTATACTTGAAGAAGGCGTAAACGCTCTTGTATAAGGTGTTTTTGTAACTCCATTCTGATAAGGGAATGAATAGATTGGTGTTTTGCCATCTGTATCAATCTTAGAGAATGATAAAGGAGCTGTTGTTGTTGGGTTAAAGTAGAAGCCCCAATCTTTGTTCAATAAGTTAGTCAAGTTGTAAATATCTGCAGTTAAACGTAAAGTGTGTTTAGTTTTACCAGCAGTGAATTTAATGTCTTGTGTAAAGTTCATGTCCACTTTATGTGTCCAAGGAACGATTAAGCCATTTCTTTCAGCAAATTGACCTCTACGTGTTTTTAAGTAAGGGTTTGCATCAATGAAGTTTGTAAATTGATTCCACATTTCCCATTGAGTTCTTGTATCAGCAACGCCACCTACAGCACTTGCATTAACAAATTTAATTTCGTTAATAGTTTTAGGTACATAAAGTAAGTCGTTATAAGTAATACCATCACCATTCACGTCACCATTTACTGTGTATGAAGTAGCATAGTTTGGAGCACCTTCGTACACTAAACCAACTGATGTAAGTAAGTTCTTAGTGAATTCTTTTTTGTATACCAAACTTGCAATAATTCTATGAGGCAAGTAGTTGTTAGAATAACCAGCAGAGAAATTGTTTGGATTATCTGAAACCGCTTTACCACCCCACATTGAATTTGCAGTAGAACCAGAAACTGATGCATCTTTAGCTACTTGTCTTGTGTAAGCTGCAGTTACCATGAAGTTTTTAGTAATTTTTTGAATTTGGATTGTTCCTGTTGCAGCATAACCTTCGTCTGAATTGGTTAAGTAAATTGCATTTGCAATTCTTGGATTAGCCGCAGTTGGAGCAGTTGTTCCACCCATTTGAGTTCCACCTTGTGGGTAAACCGAAAGGTAAGGGAAACGAATACGTCCATCAGCCAATGTTACTAAACCAGTAGTTGGTAATGCAATGTTTTGGAAAACAGAAGCATTTAATTGCTTTGTATAAGTTCCTTCAGCAGTTACAGTCCAACCTTTTCCTAATTTCTTATCAACCGCTAAAGTTGATTTAAATACTTTAGGGAATTTATAATTAGGGTCAGATACGTTCAAAGAATAAGAAGAACTTAAACCACCAGTTGCTGTTGGACGATATGCATTCACGTCAG